>JARFQH010000268.1 GCA_029287875.1 Desulfobacteraceae bacterium
GTAACCGTTCACAGGGTTGCAAAGTCCGATGCGCTTCAAACCACCTAATTGTAAGCGTTTATAGGGTGCCGTAGATGCAAGGCGTCGGGCGCGCAGACGTACTTTTGTACTTCAAGTGCCCGACAACAAAGCAGATGCGGTGCCCTGTGAACGCTTACAAACCTTCCAACCGATCGGCCGATTATTAGACCTTTTTAATGACCACGAGCGTAATGTCGTCATGGGGGGTCAGCCCTTTCGAGAAGTGATTTACCTCATCGAAGACATTCTGTAAGATAGCAGCAGAGTTTTCCTTTGCAGACGCCCGAACAATTTGGCGGAATCTTTCCTTGCCAAACGCATGGCCTCCGGCATCGCTGGCTTCCCAGATCCCGTCGGTTCCCAACGCGATGATTGTGCCGGCGGAAAGGTCCTCGATTTCATAGTCAGTGTATCCGAAGCTCTTGTCGACTCCCAATGGCAGTCCCAAGCCGACGAGATCTTCAAAACGGTCTTCTTCCGGCTTATACATCAAGGCCGGTTCGTGACCCGCGCGGACCCAGTGCGCAGTCCCGTGACGGGGGTCAATTTCTATGAAAAACAAGGTCATGAAATGACCGGAATCCCCCATATCCAAAGCAAGGTCCCGGTTCATCTGCGATACGACCTGCGAGATTCGACCGGGTTGGGCGGCCCGTGTCCTTATAAAGGCCCTGGCCGAGGTCATGAGCAGCGCCGCATCGACGCCATGTCCGGAGACATCGCCGATAACCACCTGCAGCTTTTCAGTTGAATACTCGGGGCCGGACAGAAAATCGAAGTAATCACCGCCGACTTCTTCACAGGAAACACTGCGACCGGCGACATCGAGACCCTCGATCTTCGGTGCAGCCTGCGGAATGAGGCTCCTTTGAACATTCCCAGCGAGGGCCAGGGCTTTTTTCTGTTCGGTCAGATCGGCGACAAACGCCACATTGCCCATTTTGATTCCCTGGTAATCCCGCAGTGTATTCCCATGGATCAATACGGGAACAACCCGCCCGTTCCTGGCCACAAGCGATCCCTCGAATTTGCGGTAGTCTCTGGCCAGAATTCTTTCTCTGTTGAGGGACATGAATTCGCTAAACTGCTTTGTCGCCAAATCAAACGGCGTCTTTCCCAGAATATCTTTCGGCTGGTATCCGAGCATCCGGCAGTAGGCGTCGTTCGCATATTGGATCTTCAGATCATCATCCATCATCAGAAACCCTTCGCCGGTGGTTTCAACAATTCGCCGAAACTTTTCCTCACTTTTTCGGAGTTCTTCCTCTGCGAGTCGGCGTTCGGTAATGTCGATAACAATACCCTGATTGTAGCGTTTATTGCCGGCGGCGTCCCTGACGACGGTGGTCTGATCTTCAACCCAGCGGATAGCGCCTTTACTGGTGACGATTCTGTAAAACTGGGTGTATTCCTCGACGTTTTTTCGGGTATATTCTTTGATTTCTTCAGTCATCCGTTCATGGTCATCCGGATGCACGATATTTCTGAAGACAATCTGTCCGTTCAGAAAACGATCGGCCGAGTACCCGAAGCGGGCAATGTTTTCAGAAACATATATCAGGCGGGGATCATCGCCCGCGAGGCGTCTGAACAGGATGACGGGGCTTTTGTCGATAATCACCTGGGCCATGTGCAGGGCTTCAGTTGTTTGATCCTGCTGCGAGAACTCTCTGAACGCTGAAAGGCTTTGGTCAGGGCATTTAATTATTAAATCATTGCACTGCTTCTCTAACGTTTCAAGTCGCCGCCGCAGCGTGCTGGCAGCAGCTGCCTGGCGGCGCAACTCCTGTAGCTCTTGAATGAGGTCATCTTTTGATTTTTCACTGTCCGTTTTCATTTTCCGTTCGACCCTACCGTTCTGAATTTGTGCCCATCCACGGTTTCATTAAGGGCACTGATTAGTTTCCGATATAGAAAACGCCATTTTCTGCAAGTTCAAGGAAATCAGCGGCATTGCGCGGAGGCGTACTCGTGTACGCCGCACAAGCGATTCCGCCAATTGACGCCGACCTGTCCCGAAGCAGGCGGGGAGTTGCGGAAAAGGGCCATTTATGGACGGAAACTAAATAGGGACGCGACTAGAGGCGCTTTTTACCTTATTTCGACCCGATACTTCTTCAAAAACCCCGATGGATTGTAAGACATCTTGGCTTGCCGCAGGCCCTCTTCTCCGAGGTCCTGTTCGCGGTTCACGATTTTGAAGTTGTTCGGAAGGCTTTCCAGGAACATCTGATTGATCGCCTGGTAGACCCCTTTGTAATCGGGGCAGCCTTTCTCATAATGGACCACGATCGATTCATCACTCATTTTTTCGGCGAGAGTGTAGGCGACAATGATGTCTTCAACAAGGATCACCCCGCCGGTCAGACCGACCAAATCATTCCAGTGCATGAGAACTTTGAAGACCGAGCGGTTTTCGGCCGAAAGAACTTCGGACGACTCGCAGTCCCGCCAGTTGCACCAATCCGCCTGCATGGCCATGGCCGGTTCTATCATGGACGGGCTGAATGTCTTAAACCGGTAATCGTATTTTTTGATGAATTGATTGAGCAAATTTTTCTTTTTGTGAAATCGGTTGCCTCTTAACTCCACCATTTCGTTTATATCGTAGAGGTAGTCCCAGTGATCGCGATCCTCCTCAATAACGAGCCGGTCTTGGAGGTTCTTCTGCCACAGCCGGCTGAGCGTCTCGGGTATGCGTATGAATCGGGTACCGGATTTGAATAGGCGGTTGAAGACGTCGCCCCAATCGATTGTTTCCCACGGGCCGATCGGCGCCCAGAGGCGTGTTTGCGGTTTGGATTGCCGGATCCATACGAGATTTTCGTTCCAGGTCCATGACAGACCATATTCGTCCGCCCACCCGAAGAGGTTCGAAAAACTGTAATCACTTGATTTCTGAGTACACTGCTCCAATGCTTTCAGGTAGTTCGCTTGCTGTTCCAGGTGGATCGGTTCGAAGTCCATCTGCATGTCGATTGTCTCCGGTTGATTAATAAGGTGCGCGGTTTCAACTGAATCCCGCGACCCCGGTTGCGTCGTTACTTTTGTCACCTTTCCTGCAAGGCTTCGACCAGTTGACGGCCGGCCTGGTAGGTTTCATCCAGATAGGCCGGGAAGCTGTCTACGTCACCTTCGAAATCAAGCCCTCGGTAGAGAAGTGATCGCCATAGTTCCGTATCGAGTACATCGAAAAAATACTTCATGCTCATCAGAGCCCCGTCGAAAAGTTTTTTGCCACCGGTGGCTCCGGCCGATATGAAGAGCCCCTTGCGGGTGGCGGTCCATTGCCGGAAGGGAATTTTATCGATCCAGTACTTCTTCACCCAGAGCGACTGACAGCGGTCCATGAGTATTTTGATTTGAGCACTGACAGTATAAAAGAAAATTGGTGAAGCGATCATTACTCCCTTAGCTGCCTTAAGGTGATCGCGAACCGTTTCAAAATCGTCCTTGATCGCACAGAGGCCGGATTCCTTGCAGGCATAAATTTCCAGGCACGGAGACATCTTTAAGTCTCTCAAAACGAACTCGGTCACTGTTGCGCCCGCTTCGACCGCGCCGCGCACTGATTGCCTCAGCAAGGCGGACGTATTGCCGTTCCGTCGCGGACTGCCGTAAATTGCAACAATTCTGGGCATATTTTCCCGTTCACTGGTCATTGTTCAGATTTTGAGCACCAAGCCGATCGGGCAGTGATCAGAGCCGTAGATGTCGTTGTCGATAAAGGCCCCTTTCACCCGGCCGCTTTCGACCAGATCGCGCGTGACGAAAAAATAATCGATCCGCCAGCCAATGTCCCGCTCGCGGGCCTTGAAGCGATAGGTCCACCAGGAGTACTTCACGGTATCCGGATAAAGGTGCCGAAAAGTGTCCACATAACCGCGGTCGACGATGCGGTCCAGCCAGTCCCGCTCGATGCGTAAAAAGCCAGAGGTCTTCTCATTGGCCTTCGGGTTTTTCAAATCGATCTCGTTGTGGGCCGTGTTGTAGTCGCCGGTAATGACCAGGCTGCGGCCCGCTTGTTTGAGCTGATCGGTATATTCGAAAAAGGCGTCATAAAAATCGAGTTTGAACTGCAGCCGCTCCGCACTCATTTGTCCATTGGGAAAATAGACGTTGAAGAAGACAAAGTCCCCGAAGTCCATCTCGATCATTCGACCTTCGGCATCGAACTCCGGCCTGTCCAGTCGGACGTTCACTTTCTGCGGTGAAATTCGCGTGTAGGCCCCAACACCGCTGTAGCCCTTTTTGCTCGTGGCGCAGGACCAGAAGCTTTCATAGCCGGCGATGGAGCGCATCTCCTCGGTGAGCTGCGGCTCCTGCAGTTTGGTTTCCTGGAGGGCGACGACATCGGCGTCAAGACCCTTTAAAGAATCCAGAAAATTTTTTTTCATTGCGGCCCGCAGGCCGTTTACATTCCAGGAAATCAGGGTCATTTTTTTTCCGGCCATCGGTTACTCTCCCAGCAAACCGGCTACCAAACCGGCACAGACTTGGGCGCCGGCGTGGTCGAGTGTGTTTTTAAGTGACTGGAAACAGGCGCGGACAATGGCTGTTTTCGGGTGTGATGAGTCAAACTGGGCGTCGACGGTTTTCAAATCGGCCATCACCTCTGCCAGTGCGTCGAAAGGCAATCCGATGCTGCCGACTTGCTGTTTGAGAGCATCCGTAACCCGTTCGACAGCCTGCCGGACGTCAGTTGAAATCACCGGATCGGTACCGAGGCAACGGGTCTGTACCTGTGGCTTGGATCCACCGAATCCCGACGCTTCGATTTCCTCGACGGCGGAGGGGGTGATGCCGATGCCGCCCGACAGGGTGCGGATTTCCAGCATCATCCAGCCCATGAGGTCTTCCGCCAGACGGGATGCGGCGGTTCGGTCTATTCCCAGCTCGGAACCGACATCGTACATCGATACCATTGCGGCTGGATCACCTTTGGTCTGGTTGTAAACGCTGAGTAGAAAAGTGCGCCCGTTTTCATCGAGTTCTCCAAACTGCATACCGTATCACTTCCTTTCTCCAATAAAACCCCACTTGCCGTGAACATTCGTCGCGCGGCCTATGGGCTTACTCAAAGATGACGTTACATGTCAAAAAAAATGGCTATTGCCGGTTTATGTTATTGGACGATCTGGCGGATGGCATCTTCCAGCTCGGGGTATTTGAAGCTGAACCCGCTGTTCAGAAGCTTTTCGGGAACAACACGCAGGCTGTCGAACAGAGTCGATGCGGCCTCTCCAAGGGCCAAGCGAAGCATGAGTTTGGGTGACGGCATCACTGCCGGCACGCCCAGCACCCGCCCCAGAGTTTTGGCCAGTTTACGGTTGCGGACCGGATTGGGGGAGCAGAAATTAAACGTTCCTTTAAGGTGCTGATTTCCGATCACATAAAGGCAGGCCGACACAACGTCTTGCAAATGGATCCATGGAAACCATTGACTGCCGTCACCCAGTGGGCCACCGACGAACATCCGGAAAGCCGGTATCATTTTTTCAAGAGCCCCGCCGCCTTTGCCCAACACGATTCCGAATCGCATCACCACTGTCCGGATACCGTGTTCTTCGGCCCTCAAGGCTTCTTCTTCCCAATCCTGGCCGACCTGCGCCAAATAGTTTTTTCCGGGTGGCTCGGACTCGGTCAGGATATCATCGCCCCGGTCGCCGTAATAGCCGACCGCCGAGGCGCTGCACAGAAAGGTACCCCGATGAACCGCCAGGGCGTCCACCACGTTGCTGGTGGTCAGGACTCGGCTGTCGTAGATCTCTTTCTTGTAACGTTTCGTCCAGCGGCCCATGATGCTGCGGCCAGCTAAGTTGATGACGCCATCGACATCTTCCAGTTCCGCTTGCCAGGGGCCTTCCCGCGCCGTATCCGCCTGGATGAAGCGAAATCTGTCGTGACTTACGCTATCGGGTCGGGGTGATGTGCCGGTCGCCACAATGTAATGACCCTTTTCCAGGAGAACACTGGCAATGGCTGTTCCGATGAAACCAGTTCCGCCGGTGATAAGAATCTTCATCTGGCACCTCGATTTTTGCCCACAATTTATCAATTGAACCGACGTTGTCAAGCAAGGATCAGGGCTGCAGCGGCCAAAAGATGGGCACGGCAATAAGAATGACGACCAGGATGACGAGGGTCAACAGACCGCCGATTTTGAGGTAGTCGATAAAGCGGTACCCACCCGGGCCCATGACCAGGATGTTGGCCGGATGGGCGATCGGTGTTGTGAAACTGGCAGAAGCCGCCATGGCGACCGCCATCAGGAGCCCGTAGGGTGACAGCCCCATGCTGGCGGACGTGCTGAACACAATCGGCGCCATGAGGACGATAAGCGCCGCGGTCGGTATGAAGCAGGTTGCCAGGAAAGTTAAGGCAACCAGGCCGAACATCACGGCTTTGGGGCCGTAAGGGCCCACAAGGGCCACCACTCCTTCAGCAATGAGCTTTGCAGCTCCGGTTTGATCGAGGGCGGTTCCGAGCGGTAGCATTCCGGCGATGAGAAAAACCGCTTTCCATTCGATCTGTCGGTAGGCTTCTTCCATGGTCAGACAACGCATCAGAACCATGAGCGCCGCACCGATAACAGCCGCAATATAAATCGGGACCCAGCCCATGATGACCGGCAGCAGCACGGCAACCATGACCAGAGTCGAGGTTTTGGCCTTTCCGGGATGGGTAATTTCCTGGATGATTTCCCTTAAGACAATAAAATCGGGTTCGCGTCCCAGTAGCTGTAGTTTTTGGCGGGGGCCGAACAGCAGCAGGGCATCCCCAAAACGGAGGGGAAGATCAGGCAGGTCGCTGAAGAGGGCCTCTCCCTGACGCCAGACGGACAGCACGTTCAGTCCGTACTTTTCCCGAAAGGCCAGTTGACGAAGGGTTTTTCCAACCAGAGCTGTTTGGGGAGAAAGAATGGCTTCCACCAGACCGGTGTCGCCGGCTGTCAGCTCTTCTATTCTGGGTTCAATCCTGCGGTCGACCTGAAGCCCCCTGAGCCCCTCCAGAATCATGATGTCTTCCCTGCGGGCCTCGACGATGAGATGGTCTTCGGATTGCAGAACTTCACCGGGTTCGGGGATGACCGACCGGCCGCTTTTCCTCTTGATGCTCAGGATTCTGATTCCCATTGCCGCACCCAGCCGGCTCTCCCTAAGGGTTTTTCCGGTCAGCACTGAATCTTTGGGGACCCGCATGGCCAGCAGGCGCGTTTGAAGACTGTACACCTCACCAATATCTTCCGGGGTCACCGTCTGAAAATGATCCGTCTCATTCCGGTCCTTCAGGTTTTGCAGGTTTTCCTTGCGCCCCATAATCAGGAGCACATCATCCGCCTGCAGGGGGATATGCTGAAGGTCAACGCGCTTGACGCTGTCATCACGCCGGAGAGCCAGAACGATAGCGCCGAAATGATTTCGGAAATCAAGCGTTAACAGCGTTTGACCGCAAAACTTGGAAGCGGACGCCAGGCGGCACTCTACGATGTCCAGGTCTCCCGCCACGAGGGTGTGAAAATTGATGGGTTCATCCTCAATGACCAGGTGATTCCAGTTGCTGATCTCCATAAAATTTTCAATGCGACCCTCAACAATCAACAGATCTCCGGCATGCAGGAGTTCCGATGGTCCGGGCGCCATTAGAGTGCGATCGGCCCGAGTGATACCGATGACGTTCAATCCGACCGCGGAATGCATGCGGCTGGCGGCAAGGGTTTTGTTGACCAGGGGAGATTGCGGCGGAATCCTGACAGAGAAGAGGTGTTGCTGGATACCATACTGATCGCTCAGATCCTCACGACGACTGGACGATTCTTTGACAACATCGCGTCGGGGCAGCATGTGCCGGCCGACAAGGGCCATGAAAGCGATGCCGCTGAACATGACGATCAGGCCGACCGGTGTGAAGTCGAAAAAGGTGAACGGTTTGAATCCATTGTCCTGAAGGGCATCGGTCACCAGGATGTTGGGAGGGGTACCGATCTGGGTGGTCAAACCGCCGAGAAGACACCCGTATGCCAGCGGCATCAGCAAGCGTGAAGGAGGTGTTTCCGTGTGGTGGGCAAGGCCCATGACCACCGGCAGCATGAGGGCAGCCACCGCCACGTTGTTCATTACCGCCGACATGACGCCGGCGCTCAGCATGATGACGACGATCATAGAGATTTCACTCTGCCCGGCTATCCGGCGCACGAAGCTACCGATGATGTTGGCCACGCCGGTGAGCGTGAGGCCGCCGCTTAAAATGAACACCGCCCAAACCGTGACAACGGCTGGATTGCTGAAGCCGGCCAGCGCCTCGACCGGGCTGACCAACCCTGTCAGGGCCACAGCCCCGAGGGCGAGAAGAGCGGTCACTTCCATGGGAATCCATTCAGTGATGAGCAGGATGACGGCAGTAGCCAATATAAAGAGCGTCAAGGCAATATCGGGCGTCATTTACGAAAGCTTTCCTGTGCGATGGTTTATCGGGCGTTGCCAAACGAGATAATAAGAAGTTACGGCTTGATGTCCAGTCGGTACAGAGGGGCCGGAAGCTTTTCAGAGGTCATCAGGAGACTCCCGCCATCGGTACTGAAGCAAAGCGCTTCGGCCTGCCGTATCCTGGGAATGACCAGCGGCACAGGCGCTCGACCAAATACCTGCGGCCAGCTTTCATTTGATCGCCTATCGAACAGAAAAGCCTGTTTGTAGGTCAGGATGGCGATGAGTGTGCCATCCTGAGAAAGGTCCAGCGCCGTCGGTTGCGAGCGAAAACGGCCCAACAGGGGATCTTCGCGTAATTCTTCGGCTGTGGGTTTCGGAATTCCACTGACCCTCGTCACCGTCCGGGCCGTCTGAACTTTATCACTTTGAGTGAGGGTAAGAGGCAAGGAGTAGAGAACGGGAGGCTCGGTGCGCTTGGTCAACAACAGGATTTCCCGGTGTTGCACATCGACCGCGACACCCTCGCAATCCCGCGGACCGTCGGCGTAGACATACTCGATCCGCCACGACCATTCCAGCGACGCCTTTTCGACGATTCCCGCCGGGCCGACACGCGGTTCCTCCACTATATAAAGGACACAGGATTTCCGGCGGTTTTCGTTATCGCCGCAGTCGGCGATCAGTAGAAAAGCAGTTCGGTTGACGACAAAGGCGGCGAGGTCTTCCCAGTCCTGATTGCGGGCGTTGCGAATGGACACGTGACCGCAATCGGAACCATCGAGGCCGACGGCATAGATCAGAGGTCCGTTGCCGCCGTCGTTGATCACCCAGAGAACATCCGCGCGGCGTCGAGACGCGGCGATACCGCTGGCTTCACTGATGCTGCCGTCGGACAGGTTGCCGAGAAAGGATATCCCCGAACCGTGTGCGGCTACTATTAGTGGATCCTTGTCGGATGCGACTGTCGGGGAACCGGTGAAGCTGGCGATTATCAGGAGCGCACAACTGAAACATGCCATTCGGGTCGTACGGTAAATAATGGTCTTCATTCTTCTTCGCTGTCGGTTTTTACGACTCCGAGAAGGATTCGGTTACCTGGGCCGCGGCGATGCGGGTGTGGTTCGCATCGTACAGATCGACGGACACCGGGCACGGGCTTCGCCCGGTATTAATCACGCGTGCCTCTGTGGTGATCTCGATGGTGCGAGGCGCCGGAAAACGGATGTTCATATTGATGATTATTTCAGGTTTTCAGCCGCCGGCACCACGTGTACGAAACAATCGTAGTAAGCCGCCTGTTCGCCCATTTCAGAAATCCGGTCCGATGTCAATACGTTGACCGAACCGCTCTTGTGCCACCACCCCTGCTCGATGGTCACCGCATCCGCCGCCGCACCGCTGTCACAGCGGATTCTGACCAGCAGGGTGCCTCGGTCGGACGATACCCTGGCGCGACGGCCGTCCGTAAGACGAAAGGCCTGGAGTGTTTCAGGGCTGACCACCGCTTCCGGTATGTCATCGATGAAAGCAAAGTGTTGGGAGTGCATCGACTCTCGCCGGTGTGGCGTGATAAGCCGAAGGGGATACTCCGGGTTTCCGGTGGCGGCCTCGATATAGGTCGCGACCGGGCTGCAGCCGTCGGCCCGCGCATCTTCAGAATAGAGTTCGATTTTGCCGCTGGGCGTTGCAAATAAGCCGTCCTGCCAAGGCACGGCATGCTCCGGGAGTGTAAAGGGAGCCTGCTTGAGGTCTTCGACATTCACGCCGTAAGCCTCGGTCAGCGGACCGATGGCTTGCTCCAAAAACTTCGTGCGGGCGTTCCGGGGATAATCCGGAAGCCTCATGCGGTCGGCCAGCGCTCTGAAAATCTCGTACTCACCCATGACGCCCTCCGGCGCTAAAACCGCCCGCCCGGAGTAATTGACATAGGGTGAGAACATGCTGGAGTGAATGATATCCTCCTCTTCGAGCACGCTGGTGCACGGCAGGACGAGGTCGGCGTGGCGGGCCGTGTCGGTCATGAATAAATCGATCACTACCTTGAAGTCTATTGCCGCAAACGCCGCTGCCGTTCGATTGATGTCCGGACCCTGGACCAGAGGGTTGGCTTTTGAAACGAAGATGCTCCGGATTGGGGGCTTGTCTTCGGTTTCCAGATACTCGGCCAGTCGGGCAATGGAGAACGTCCGCCGGTTGCGGGCTCGCGCTTGGCTTTTTTTAAAATCTCCGCCGATGAAGTCGGGGAAAAACCAGTTGGCATAATTCACGCCGCCCCCACTGATACCGATATTGCCTGTAATGGCTCCGAGGGCGTCGATGCTGCGCACGGCGTTTCCGCCATTGCCGTAACGCTGAAGACCGTAGCCGATAATGATGCCGGCGGGCTTTTGCTCGGTATAGGCTTGAGCCAGCCACCTAATCGCATCACGGGAGATTCCGGTCACCCCGGCCGCCCATTCGGGTGTGAAGTGTTGGATCGCCTGCCGAAAGCGCTCAAAGCCGTGCACCCGTTTTTTTATGAACTCATCATCGTGTCGGCCTTTTGCGATGATCGAATTCGCCACGCCCAATGCAAGGGCGCCGTCTGTGGCAGGTCGGACCGCCAGGTGGTGATCGGCAAGTTTGGCAGAGGCCGATCGGCGGGGGTCGATAAGGACGATCGTGGCACCTGATTGTCGAGCCCGTCGGATATAAGGTACCAGGTGCCTGTTGGTGTCGGCCGGGTTGCGACCCCACAGGATGATCATTTTGGACCGGGAAATGTCTGCCGGATGGTGACCGCGGGCCTCGCCGAAATCATATCGTTGGGCTGCCATCCCCGCCCCCCAGCACAGACTGCCGCGTGGCACAGTGACCCCTCCAAGATAATTGAAAAAAATATCATCGACCTTTTTGGTCAGACCGCCATGGCCGCTGCCGGCGTAATTCAGGATCGCTGCGGAGCCGAATTGCCCGATGGTCCGGGTCAGCCTGTCTGCGATGTCGTCAAGGGCTTCCGGCCAGGTCAGCGGGACCCATTTGCGGCCGGATCTCCGAAGCGGTGAGGTCAGTCTCTGCGGGTGGTTGAGCCTTTCGAGAAGTTTAATGCCCTTGATACAGCAAACCCCGCGGGTGAGGGGATGATCCCGGTCGCCGCGGATCCTGCTGACATGGTTGTCGACCACTGTCGCCACCAGACCGCATGCGTCAAAACAGTCCAGAGGGCAGGAAAATCGGACCTTCTTTTTATGGTTCTGCATCTGATGGTTCCCTATGACCTCAAAACACCTGTTATGAGGTAGAGCCTGAGGCCGCCGTGACGGACTTCTTGGACGGAGAACGGAAATGGGATTCGCTTCAAAAGGCCTTTGCGCGGCACGACCAGCGCCACCCGCCACCCGCGCCATACGGCTTTCAACCGATTGCATAGATCTTTAAACAGTGCGTCACTCTGTTTCGGAGACCCCATGCGTCGGCCGAATGGCGGGTTGATGGTGAGCAGGCCCGGAGCGACGCCGAGTTCACCGGGCGTCAGGTCGAAAAAATCGCGGTTGGACACGGCAATGGACGCTGACAGTCCGGAATCCGCGGCGTTCTCTTCGAGGGCCTTGCACGCGGACGGGTCGACGTCCGCTGCGAAGATAGCGGCATTGCTGGTGTCGACGATTCGTTGGGCGCACTGGTCTTTGATGTGCTGCCAGCGTTTGCGGGTGAGCGCGAAGGCCGGCCAGCCGCTGAAGGCGAAATCTCTGAACCAGCCCGCCGGAATATTGTGCGACCGCATCGCGGCCTCGAGCGAAAAAGAACCCGCCCCGCACATCGGGTCGACCAACGGTTCGGGCGGTGAGTATCCCGCCAGTATGAGCATGGCCGCCGCAATCGTTTCCCTGAGAGGGGCGGCCGTCACCTGTTTTTTCAGCCCGCGCCGGTAGAGGCTTTC
>JARFQH010000293.1 GCA_029287875.1 Desulfobacteraceae bacterium
CGTCGACGTCGGCCTGGAGCACTACATCATCGAGGTCACGGGTGATGCAGGCAAGATTGCCGCCCTGATCAATTTGCTCAAGCCGATTGGAATCAAGAAGATTGCGCGTACGGGTCCGCTGGCGCTCAAGCGTGAGCCGAATTGAGCGGTTTTCGGCGCCGTGTGGTCTTCTGTGGTTGCACGGGAAATGGACGACTGTTCTAAGAAGTTTACCGCATTTTATTTTCAATGAAAGGAATTGGAAGAAGATGGCACAGATCGATTTTGGCGGAACGATGGAAGAAGTAACGACTTCTGAAGAATTCTCACTGCAGAAAGCCAGAGAAGTCCTGGAGCCGGAGACCGTGGCCGTACTCGGCTATGGAGTGCAGGGACCCGGACAGGCGCTGAACTTGCGGGACAACGGTATCCGGGTAATCGTTGGCCAACGTGAAAACAGCCCTTCGTGGGACCGCGCGGTAGCCGACGGTTTTGTTCCCGGAAAAACGCTTTTTCCTCTAGAAGAAGCGGCCCGCAAAGGCACAATCGTGCAGTATCTGCTTTCCGATGCCGGCCAGGCGGCGATGTGGCCCAAAGTCCGGGAATGTCTGAACCCGGGCGACGCGCTCTGTTTCTCGCATGGATTTTCGATCGTTTATAAAGGCCAGACCGGAATTGTGGCCCCTAAAGAGGTCGATGTGATTCTGGTCGCGCCCAAGGGTTCCGGTCGCACCGTTCGCACCAATTTTCTCGACGGCAGCGGCATCAATTCAAGCTACGCCGTCAACCAGGATTTCACCGGCCGGGCCATCGAAAGAACACTGGCCTTGGGAATTGCCATCGGCTCAGGGTATCTTTTTCCGACGACTTTCCAAAAAGAGGTTTACAGCGACTTGACCGGTGAACGCGGCGTTTTGATGGGGTGTCTGGCGGGAGTAATGGAGGCGCAGTACAACCTGCTGCGCAAACACGGCCACAGCCCCAGCGAAGCGTTCAATGAAACCGTGGAGGAGTTGACGCAGAGTCTGATTCGATTGGTGGCCGAAAACGGTATGGATTGGATGTTCAGCAACTGCAGCACCACGGCCCAGCGGGGTGCTCTGGACTGGTCACCCCGCTTCCGAGATGCGGTGGCTCCCCTTTTCGATGAACTTTACGACAATGTCGTTTCCGGCAAGGAAACCCGGCGCGTGATCGAGGCCAACAGCGCCCCGGATTACCGTGAAAAACTTCAACGGGAGCTGGATCTCATCCACAATTCTGAAATGTGGCGCACCGGTGCTGCGGTGCGGTCGCTGCGACCCGAAAACAGGGGGAAATAGAGCCGTCCCCAGTCCCTTTTCCTTCTTAAAAACGTCACGGGCGTCGCTTCGGCGATAGAGCTTCGAAAAGGGTTTCATTCAATAAAAGCGAAGCAAAATGGCTTCCGACTAAACGGAGAGTTCGTTATGGAACCGGTAATCTTGTACGACACCACCTTGAGAGACGGCACCCAGGGAGAAAACATCAACTTTTCAGCCGAAGACAAACTCAAGATCGCCAAAAGACTTGATGATATCGGCATCCACTACATCGAAGGCGGCTGGCCCGGTTCCAACCCCCGTGACAAGCGGTTCTTCGACCTCGCTAAATCGACAAAATTCAAGACGGCCCGTCTGACGGCCTTTGGCGCGACGCGCAGGCCCGGCATAGAAGCCCGAGACGATTCGAATCTGGCGGCTTTGCTCGACAGCGACACATCGGCGGTCGCCATTTTCGGCAAGAGCTGGAACCTTCATGTGGAGCAGGTGCTGAACATCAGCCGGGATGAAAACCTGGCCATGATCGCTGAATCGGTCGCCTTTTTGAAGGCCGCCGACCGCGAGGTAATTTACGATGCCGAGCATTTTTTCGACGGCTTCGACGAGGACCCGGAGTATGCACTGCAGTCCCTCTTTGCCGCCTTGGACAACGGGGCCGACGCCATCGTCCTGTGCGACACCAATGGCGGCGCCCTGCCCTTTTTGGTCGAATCCGCAACCCGCACGGTCCGACAACGCCTGAGTGAGCGCCTGTCGGAAGGTGGCAGAACCAAAAAAGTTGATATCGGCATCCACACGCACAACGACAGCGGCTTGGCCGTGGCCAACACCATTACCGCCGTTCACTCGGGGGCAGTTATGGTGCAAGGCACAATCAACGGCTACGGCGAGCGCTGCGGCAATGCCGACCTCAATTCGATCATTCCGATCCTTTGTATGAAAATGAACCGGCCCTGTGTGTCGTCGGAAAATCTTTTAAAATTAAAATCACTGTCCCGTTTCGTCAGTGAGACCGCCAACCTGGTTCCGATCAACACGCGGCCCTTTGTAGGCCGGAGCGCCTTCGCCCACAAGGGGGGCATTCACGTCAGCGCCATCACGAAGGTGCCGCGGGCCTACGAACATATAGACCCGGCGTTGGTCGGCAACCGGCGACGGGTGCTGGTCTCCGACCTCTCCGGCAAGAGCAACGTCGAATACAAGGCCCGTGAGTTCGGCCTCGATCTGGATGCCAATGGCTTCGACAGCCGCGAGATCGTCACCCGCATAAAAGACCTCGAAGAACAGGGGTATCAGTTCGATGTCGCCGACGGATCGTTCAAAATCTTGGTTCAAAAATTCACCGAACAGTTCAGGCCGCATTTCGAACTGGAATCCTTCCGGGTCACTATCGAGAAGGACAAAGATCTGCCCTGCAGCGCCCATGCCACGATCAAGATTTCGGTGGACGGCCGCACGGAAATCACCGCGGCTGAAGGCCGAGGCCCTGTGAGTGCACTGGACAATGCCCTGCGCAAAGCGCTGGATCGATTCTTTCCGGATTTAGATGCCATGCGCCTGGTTGACTTCAAGGTCCGGGTGATCGACGGTCGGGACGGGACCGCGGCCAAGGTGCGGGTTTTCATCGAATCACGCGACCATGAAGACATCTGGAGCACCATCGGTGTCTCCGAAGATATCATCGAGGCCAGCTGGCATGCGCTGGCCGACAGCTTTCACTACAAGCTTGCCAGAGAAATAGACCCGAAAGCCGAGGCGGCGGCGCCACGAGATGCCTCAGCCTCGAGCAACGCAGCCGCGCTGCAGAATACATAAACAGTGCCTATCCAAAGACGGCACTTTTCGGTCCCGGCCGGCGTTTTCGCGCTTTGCAATCCTCGATCACGCCAAGGTGTGACTTCTACGCCGGCGGTTGCAAAATCGCTGCGGCCTTGGCCTGGACCGAAATCTACCATTGTTGGACGGATACTCTAAAGTGCTTTAGGAAGGATAT
>JARFQH010000236.1 GCA_029287875.1 Desulfobacteraceae bacterium
AAGGTGTTGTAGCGAGTTTTTAAAGAACCGTTTTACAAAATGTATTTGATGGATATGTTCAAAAGATAAAATTGCACTGCACGACCGACGGCAAGGGCATGATGGTTCAGTTCGAAAATAGAATCAGACCCGCAAATAGAAACTTGAAACTCGAAACACGAAACTCAGAACCCGGAACCCGGAACCAGTGGTGGCTTAAGGGCAATGAACGTTTAGTCGATAAAATCGATGATATCCTTTAATTCACAAAACCAACCTAATCCCGCGGCGGGACCCAACTGGCTCAACCGAACAAGGTGGGCACCTCCGCCCGGATGAACGATTTCGAAAGACGGCTGAAACTCGCCGCCAACGGTCTCTAAGCCCGGACCAGTCCCGTCTTCAAGTAATGAGTTCGGCTACAGCTTGTAGATCGTGCCTTCCAAGCGGCATCGGCATAGGGTCCGGTCTAAGACCCCGCGACTCAGACAGTCAGCCGCATTTCGCAACCGCTCATCCGGGCTCCGGCGCGTCATTTTCATGCACCGTGGCGGCCCAAGGGGGTATGAGCGTTTCGTCGAAAAAACGATAATATCTGTTAACTGACAAAACTGATTCAATCCCGCCGCGGCAGGACTCAACTGACACAACCGCTTTATTGCGAAAATAGACTTTTGATGCACCGATTACTATACGGAGTCTGGGCCCGCTGAAGCGGGCAGGTGAAAAGAAAACAAACGACCGGACAGAGAGGATGATATGAAACTGGCGATGGTTGGCCTTGGCCGAATGGGCATGAATATGGCGAGACGTCTGCTGGCGGGCGGCCACCAAGTGGTGGCGTATAACCGCACGCCGGATAAAACCGAACAAATGGTGGCGGAGGGAGCCGAAGGGGCCTTTACACTGGAAGAAGTGACCGAAAAGCTCGATTCGCCGCGGATCGTGTGGCTGATGCTGCCGGCGGGCCGGGTCGTCGATGAACACATTGACCGGCTGGCGCCCGTGCTGGCCAAAAACGACATTCTGATCGACGGTGGCAATTCTTTATACAAAGACGACATCCGCCGGGCGGCACAACTGGAGCCACAGGGTATCCACTACATGGATGCAGGGGTCAGTGGCGGCATCTGGGGACTCAAGATCGGCTACTGCACCATGATCGGTGGAAACCGGGAAACCTATGAGGTCGTCGAGCCGGTCCTCGAAACCCTGGCTCCCGAAGACGGGTACCTCTACTGCGGAAAGGCCGGTGCCGGCCACTTCGTCAAGATGGTCCACAACGGAATCGAATATGGGATGATGCAGGCTTACGGGGAAGGATTCGAAATTCTGGCGGCATCGGAATTCGCCGACGATTTCGACTACGCCGACATCGCCCACCTATGGAACCAGGGCAGCGTCATTCGTTCATGGCTGCTGGAATTGGCTGAAGCAGCTTTCCGCAAAGATGACAAACTCTCCGACATCAGTGGCCATGTCGACGATTCCGGTGAAGGCCGCTGGACCGTCATTCAGGCCGTTGAAACCGGCGTGCCGGCCGAGGTCATAACCCTTTCCCTGATGCGGCGTTTCAGGTCCCGGCAAAAGGACCCCTTCACCGAAAGGGTGCTTGCCGCTCTGCGCCGGGAGTTTGGAGGTCATGCCGTTGTGTCTTCGAAGTGATGACCAAAATCCGTTTCCTGGTGGAAAAAATATTAGATTCTTATACCTAAACTGATCAGTTCCGGGTTCAGGGTTCAAAGGTTCAAGGTTCTGGGTTCAGCAGTGACTCAGGCTGCAGGCGTCCAGTTTGATCGAAGAGGAAACTTTTTAGTTTCGGTAAAAAATTCCAAATCGCAAATGACAAATAACCCAGAACGTTGAACCCTTAACCGCTCAACCTTGGTTATACTTAACGGAACCGGATGCACAGCCGAGGTGGCTGCCGGTCGCTCAACCACCTGACCGGCCGTAGGAGGATCACCATATGACCGAAAATGCAACCACCCGCGAGGACACCATGCAGCCCATCGTTCGGGTCCGGACTTCGGATATGGACCTGCCCGCAGATGAGTGTCGGATCCCTACGCGCAGTGAGCCCTGCACCATCGTCATCGCCGGGGCCACAGGAGACCTGACAGCGCGCAAATTGATGCCGGCCCTTTTCAACCTCTACTGCAATGAAGGGCTGCCGGAATCTTTTGCCATTGTCGGATGCGGGCGCACCGAACTCAGTGACCAGCGGTTTCGAAAAAAAATTAGCGCGGCACTGAACGATGAAAGTGACGACCGCTCCCGGCACCAGCATTTTATCAAATCGCTGTATTACCTGCCGATCACCTACGATGACCCGGAGTCGTACAGTCGACTGGCCGAACTGCTGAATGAAGTCGACAGCCGACACCACACCGGCGGCAACCGGATTTTTTATCTGGCCCTGCCCCCTACGCTTTACAAAACCGTGGCAAATATGCTGGGCAAGGCCGGATTGGGCAGGGAAAAGAAAGACGGCAACGGGTGGGCGCGACTGGTCGTCGAAAAGCCCTTCGGGCATAATCTGGAATCGGCCATCGAGCTGGACCGCGGCATTCACCGTCACTTCAAGGAACACCAGGTATTCAGAATCGATCATTACCTGGCCAAGGAAACGGTGCAGAACGTCCTGATGTTTCGGTTCGCCAACACCATTTTCGAACCGGTGTGGAACCGGCGCTACATCAAATCGGTGGAAGTGACGGCCACAGAAACCCTCGGAGTGGAGCACCGCGCCGGGTATTATGAAAAGGCCGGTGTGCTGCGGGACATGTTTCAGAACCACATGATGCAGCTTCTGGCCCTGACGACCATGGAACCGCCAAGCCGGTTCGAAGCCGATCGGGTCCGTGACGAACGGATCAAGCTTTTCCGCTCGCTGCGACCGTTTCCGGTCAATCGGCTCCAGGATTTTCTTGTGCTCGGTCAATACGGTCGGGGAACTGTTGACGGGAAATCGGTTCCTGCTTATCGGGAAGAGACGGATGTGGCTCCCGAGTCGTTGACGCCGACCTACGCCCGCATGAAGGTGTTCGTGGATAATTGGCGCTGGCAAGGCATCCCCTTCATCCTGACCTCCGGCAAACGCATGGCCCGAAAGGTTACGCAGATTGCCATTCAATTTCGGGAAGTGCCTCACTCGATGTTCAGGCAAGTATTGGGTGAAACGATAAATCCCAACCGCCTGACACTGGGGATCTACCCCGAGGAGGAGATCTCTCTGACATTCCAGACCAAAACACCGGGACCCCGGGTTTGCTTGCGCAATGTCACCATGGATTTCTTTTATCATCAGAAGGATACCGGCCTCAAGCTGGAAGCCTATGAAAAGGTTTTGCTGGACTGTATGCTGGGTGACCATATGCTTTTCTGGCGTCAGGATGCCGTGGAGCAGTGCTGGTCTTTTCTGACCCCCATTCTGGCCGAGTGTGAAACCTGCGGCGACCGGGCCCAAACGCTTCAGACCTATCCGGCCGGAAGCTGGGGTCCGGAGACGACCCATAAGCTATAAGGTTCGGAGCGTAACACCGGCCGGTATCTCAAATTAAAAACCCGTCCCGCGCTGGAGCGCGAAGCGGCCGTTGACATTTTACAGGAGAGGGACCATGAATAACGAACGCGACCAACTGTGTATCAACACCATTCGAATGCTGGCTGCAGATGCGGTCGAAAAGGCCCGCTCGGGCCATCCCGGAATGCCCATGGGAGCGGCCGCCATGGCCTATGTGCTGTGGACACGGTTTTTGCGTCACAATCCCGAGAACCCGGCCTGGCCGGACCGTGACCGCTTCGTGCTCTCCGCCGGTCACGGCTCTATGTTGCTCTACAGCCTGCTGCATCTGACGGGCTATGATGTGACCCTGGATGAATTGAAAAATTTTCGTCAATGGGGAAGCAAAACGCCCGGCCATCCGGAACACGGGCTCACCCCGGGAGTGGAGACCACAACCGGCCCACTGGGGCAGGGATTCGCAAACGGCGTGGGAATGGCGATTGCCGAGCGGCATCTGGCCTCGGTTTTCAACCGCCCGGGACACGAGATCGTCAACCATTTTACATATGGCATCGTGAGCGACGGTGACCTGATGGAGGGCATCTCTCACGAGGCTGCGTCGTTGGCCGGTCACCTCGGCCTCGGTAAATTGATTTACCTTTACGACGACAACCACATCTCCATCGAGGGCAGCACCGAGATTGCCTTCACGGAAGACCGCTTGAAACGATTCGAGGCCTACGGGTGGCACGTACAGCAAGTGACGGACGGCAACGATCTGGAGCAACTGTCGACTGCCATCGCAGCCGCTAGGGATGAGACCCGGCGACCGTCTTTCATCGCCGTGCGGACCCACATCGGATACGGCAGCCCCAACAAGCAGGACACTGCCGGCGCGCATGGCGAACCTCTGGGAGCGGAAGAACTCAAACTGACGAAACAAAACCTGAATTGGCCCGCAGAACCGGCTTTTTACCTGCCGGAAGAAGCGGTTTCGCATTTCCGCGAGGCCCTGGAAAAAGGCGCGCAACTCGACCGCAGCTGGCAGGAAGCCTTCACGTCTTATAAGGAGGCGCATCCGGAGTTGGCCGCCCGCTGGCGGCAGTGGACCGAAGGTGGTTTGCCCGAATCATGGGAGCGGGAGATGCTTGTATTTGACACCGACACAAAGGGAATGGCAACCCGGGTCGCTTCCGGCAAAATCTTGAATGCCATTGCCGGCAGGATGACGAACCTGATGGGCGGTTCCGCCGATCTGGCCCCGTCCACCAAGACCCTGATCGAAAATGAAGACGATTTTCAGCCACCCGGCTTCGGGGGCCGCAACATGAGATTCGGCGTGCGGGAACACGCCATGGGCGGTATTTTAAACGGCATGGCCCTCCACGGTGGATTGATACCCTACGGCGCCACATTCCTGATCTTCTCCGACTACATGCGTCCGGCCATTCGTCTGGCCGCGCTGATGAAATTACACGTCATCTATGTTTTCACCCACGACAGTATCGGCCTGGGGGAAGACGGTCCGACCCACCAGCCGATTGAACAATTGGCAGCCCTCAGGGCCATCCCGAATCTCAAGGTCGTGCGTCCCTGCGACGCCAACGAAACGGTCGAGGCCTGGAAAGCGGCCTTGAAATCCATCGGCGGTCCCGTCGCGCTGGTCCTCACCCGCCAGAACCTTCCGGTTCTCGACCGCACGGTTGCCGGACCGGCCGATGGGTTGCAGAAAGGGGCTTATGTCGTTAGCGACCCGCAAGACAGCCGACCGGATCTTCTCCTCATGGCCAGCGGGTCGGAAGTACACATTGCGCTGGCCGCCGCCGCCGCGCTGGCCGACAAGGGGATCGCCGTGCGGGTTGTCAGCGTACCGTGCTGGGAATTGTTCGAGGAGCAGCCGGAAGAATATCGCCGGCTGGTTCTGCCAGTGGAAGTGACCTCCAGGCTGGCGGTCGAAGCCGGCAGTCCCCAAGGCTGGTACCGGTATGTCGGCCGCCGCGGAATAGTGATCGGGCTGACCCATTTCGGCGCCTCCGCCCCCTATCAAATGCTTTACGACAAGTTCGGCCTCACCGCGGACCACGTTGTGGAAGAGTCTCTGAAACTGCTGGAGAAAAACGCCAGATGACACCGCCGGAAAACAGCCGGGTCATTGTCACCGCCGGCATCGAGCGTATGGCGGTAGAAGGCGCCGAACTTTTCCAACGCACCGCCGTCGCGAGCGTCGCCCGTGCGGGACTTTTCACGGTGGCCGTGTCCGGCGGCAGCACGCCGCGACCCATGCACCGGCTCCTGGCCGAGGATCCCTATCGCTCCGGTATTCCTTGGCAGTTCACTCACTTGTTCTGGGTCGATGAACGCCTGGTGCCGGTAACAGACCCGGACAGCAACTTCGGCAGCGCCGAAAGAGATTTCCTGAATCAGCTGACGATTCCAGCCGGCAACATCCATCCCATGAGTTCGCGAAAGCCGCCCGCTGCGGCCGCCGACGATTACGAGCATGAACTGAGACGCCATTTCAGCCGCTTCGCCAGCGCTGAGCCGGTTTTCGATCTGATCGTGCTGGGTGTCGGCGAGGACGGCCACACGGCCTCGATATTTCCCGGCGACCACAGCGCAGAGGAGACGACGCGCTGGGTGACGGCTGTAAAGGGCGGAACACCGTACGTCGCGCGTCTGACCCTGACGCTGCCGATCCTCAACCGGGCCCGCCGGATCATTTATCTCATTTCCGGATCGAAAAAAGCGGTCGTGGTTCGGTCGCTTTTGACGGATGCATCCGCTCAGCTACCGCCCCAAAGGATCGCTCCGCAGCGCGGGGAAATCATCTGGCTCCTGGATTCGGAGGCGGCGGAACTGCTGCCGCAAGATCTTTCCAGATGCATCCGGAAAGATTGAGGGGAACCATTATGAAGACCATTCTGGCTGCCGACATCGGTGGGACCAATAGCCGCTTTGCCGCTTTCAGGACAGGTGAAGGCCGGGTATTGGAACTTATGCGGTCGCTCTGGCTGAACACCGCCGAATTTGATTCAATGAAAAAAATGCTCGATCAGTTGGAGAAAGAAAATTTCGATTTACCGGCCTCGGCAGCGGACGTGTCGGTGATGGCCGTCGCCGGGCCGATCGTAAACAAGACTTACAGCAATCCGCCCAATATCGACTGGGACATCGACCTGTCCGAGCTGACCGGGGCGGTCGGACTCAAGAAGTGCGCCCTGATCAATGATTTCGTCGCCCAGGCATTTGCCTGCCGATCGCCGGTGATGGATGTCGCCCGCCGGGTCCTAGCGGGAACGGTCGACCCCGCCGCGCCGCTGGCGGTCATCGGAGCGGGAACCGGTCTCGGCCAGGCAACCCTGGTACCGTTGGAGAATGGTGGATACACGGCCCTGGCCTCCGAGG
>JARFQH010000363.1 GCA_029287875.1 Desulfobacteraceae bacterium
AGTGCGTCTAACCTGCCGTGCTGATGTCGCCTGATCTTCGACACACAGGCAAAGAAGAATAATGGAACCTTACAGAAGTAAAGTCGGTGTAAGCGTTCACAGGACACCGCATCTGCTTTGTTGTCGGGCACTTGAAGTACAAAAGTACGTCTGCGTGCCCGACGCCTTGCATCTGCGGCACTCTGTAAACGCTTACAATTAGGTGGTTTGAAGCGAATCGGACTTTGCAACCCTGTGAACGGTTAAAAGTCGTCAGGTTTCGGGGCGTGCAGTAAATTGACAATAAGGAGTGAAATATGAATATCAAAGGTCTTTTGTTTGTGCCGCTTGCGACCGCGATGCTGTGGACTCTCCTCGGGTCCGTCATGTATATCATCTGGCAAGCCTACACAATTCTTTCGGCAGTGACGGGAACCGCAGCAGCTTGATTTTTTGTAAGCGTTCACAGGGCACCGCATCTGCTTTGTTGTCGGGCACTTGAAGTACAAAAGTACGTCTGCGCGCCCGACGCCTTGCATCTGCGGCACCCTGTAAACGCTTACAATTAGATGGTTTGACGCGCATCGGACTTTGCAACCCTGTGAACGGTTATGATTTTTTAAAGGCGTCATCAATGTTTGAACGAGCGCTGCCCGGTAAACACCATGGTCGCATCGACCTCGTTGCACGCCTCGATGGACTGGTAGTCGTTGGTGGAGCCGCCCGGTTGGATCACGGCTGAAACCCCTTCCCGCAGTCCGACGTCGATCCCGTCACGGAAGGGAAAGAACGCGTCGCTGACCATGGCTGCGCCGATCAGACCACCCTTCTCTCTTTCGACCCGGTAGTCGATTTCAGCCCGTTTGTCCTTACCTGTCATGTCGTTGTAAGCAATGCCGTATTTTTCGAAACAGTACCGATCGGCCAACTTGCGATAGGCCTTGTCGCGGGCTATTTCGGCCACTCCAACCCGGTCCTGCTCACCAGTGCCGATGCCAACGGTCACCTGGTCCTTGACGTAGATAACCGAATTCGAGGTAATCCCCGACTCGACCAGCCAGCCGAAAAGAAGATCGGAATATTCCGTCTCGGTCGGCGTGCGCTTCACGCGGTAGACCTCGCCCTTGACCTCGCATTCCGCCGTCTTCAGCGAATCGCGAGTGCGGGAAACAGGCACAAAAGACCACTGGGTGATGATTCCGCCGTCGATCAGAGACTTGAATTCCACCACGCGCTGACCGACAAAGGTTTCCAAGCGTCCGATGTTGCCGATCCGGATGACCCTGAGATTTTTCTTTTTGGCAAAAATATCCATCACGCCGTCTTCGAAATCGGGAGCCACCACGACCTCGGCATATTGCTGGTTGACGGCCTCTGCCGTTGCCCGATCAACCGGCCGATTCAAGGCGATGCAGCCGCCGAAAGCCGCCACCCGATCGGCCATGTTGGCCTTGAGGTAGGCTTCCTCCAGGGATTGGGACCGCGCCACCCCACAGGGGTTGTTGTGTTTGACGATCACCGCCGTCGGCTTGTCCATGAAGTATCGCAGAATGTTCAATGAATTGTCCGCATCGGTCAAGTTCGTTTTCCCCGGGTGCTTGCCGGACTGTAGCAATTCGATGTCGGAGGCCAGGTATCGTCCCGGTTGGATCGATTCTGCCGCCCCCAGAATCAGGTTTCCGTTGACCAACTTGTAAAGAGCGGCCTCCTGACCCGGATTTTCGCCGTAGCGCAATCCCTTGTTCTCTCCGTCGATGGTCCAGAGGACCTTCTCGTAAAACAGCGTCTGCCGCTCTTTTTCCTCCACGAAACTGATCTCCATCCGGGGTGGAAAATGATCGTCGACGATGGTGCGGTACATTTTTTTGAGATCTTCGGCCATGGTGGTCTCCTTTTAATGCGAAAAAAAATTGAAACTCAGTAAGCGTTCACAGGGCACCGCATCTGCTTTGTTGTCGGACACTTGAAGTACAAAAGTACGTCTGCGTGCCCGACGCCTTGCATCTGCGGCACCCTGTAAACGCTTACAATGAGGTGGTTTGAAGCGAATCGGACTTTGCAACCCCGTGAACGGTTACGAAACTCAGAACCCGCAACCCGCGGTGACCATAAAGTAAAATCGATGAAATCCGCCAACCGACTAACGGGCTCAACGGGCACAACCGGCCAAACCTACTTCCTGTAACACCCTCTGACATCCTCGATGCTGCGATCCGCCAGAAAATCAGCAATCGCCCGGTCGTAGACCGCCGTGTGCGCAAACGCTTTTCCGGCGAGCCGGAACCGCAAGTCCAGAGGCAGTCGACCGTCATGGGCCCGCAGTTCCGATACGATCCGGCCATAATCGGCCGGATCGACGACCGGAGCAACCCGGATGAAGTTCTTGGCAGCCGCCCGGATCATGCAGGGGCCGCCGATATCGATATTTCCTCTGGCCTGTTCCACCGTCACATCGGGCTGCGAAATCGTTTCCTTGAACGGGTATAGGTTAACCACGACCATATCGATCGGCACGCTGCCGGTCCGCTTCAAATCGGCTTGGTGGGCGTCGTTGTAAGTTTCCGTCAAAAGGCCAAGGTAAATTTTGAAATCGAGCGTCTTCACCAGGCCGCCCTGGGTTTCCGGCTGCCCCGTGTAGGCCGACACCTGGGTCAGACAGGTCTCGGCCCGGTCCCCGAGGATCTCCTTTAATCGGTTGTAGGTGCCGCCGGTGGAAAAGAATTTCAGGCCCGGGTTGATCTCCAGCAACTGCGGGACGAAGGTGTCCAGGCCGCCTTTGTCCGACACACTCACCAAGGCGTGCTTCACCGTCACAAACGCGTCGATCTTCTCAACCACATTGATACTCATGATGTCTATTCCTTTCCGTCGTATTCCTGAAGAAAGCGTTGAAAATACTCTTCCATGAACCGGTGGCGTGCTTCCGCCAACTGTCTGCCGGCGACGGTCAACATCCGGTCTCTGATCTTGCACAGCTTGACCCGGTATTCGCGATAACCGGTATCGTCTGCGGTGTAGGGCTGTGTCTCCTCGAGCCTGACGTCGGGATTGTGCAGTCGCGCTCCGACTTCACCGGCGAAAAGAAATGCGCGGGCCACGCCCACCGCGCCGATGGCATCCAACTTGTCCGCGTCGAACAGCACCCTGGCCTCCAACGTCTCCGGCGCCTGGCGGCCCCGAAACCGGTGGGCGGAAATGCAGTGTAATATGTTTTGTTTCTGCCGTTCCGTCAACGCCAGTTCCTCGACGATCGGCCCTGCCAGGCGGGCTCCTTCCTGGGCGTGACAGACGCTGCCGCTGGAGGTGTCCTGGAGTGCCCGGCCGATGTCGTGCAGCAAGGCCGCAATCCGTACCACGTCGAGATCCGCCCGTTCGGCGGACGCAATGCGGTCGCAAAGGCGATAAACCCGGCGGGTGTGGTCCCAGTCGTGGCTGCCGCGTGCACCGGCGAAAAAAGCTGCGGCTGTCGACCGCACGGCCGCGATCATATCCCCGGTTGCGCGGCAATGCCCTGCGAAATCTTTTGTGGATTCAGCCGGGATTGCCGAAGATCGATTTTCGTGCAAATCAAACATGGCGTGTTTGTAACCGTTCACAGGGTTGCAAAGTTCGATGCGCTTCAAACCAACTAATTGTAAGCGTTTACAGGGTGCCGCAGATGCAAGGCGTCGGGCACGCAGACGTACTTTTGTACTTCAAGTACCCGACAACAAATCAGATGCGGTGCTGTGAACGCTTACGCGTGTTTTGATAGTTTCCTGCACCAAATGATCAGACGATGACGCCCGGTCAGGGTGACGTTTTGCCGGTCATGGTATCGATCTCGACCTTGAAAACCGATATCCTGTTCACCGACGCATCGGGATAATCGAACGCCCCCTCGGCATAATGGTTCATGATGATGTCCAGCGCCTCGCGTTTGGCGGCCGTTGCCTCGACAAAAGCGGCATTTCCGAATCCGATGACACTTTTATAGCGCATGCTGAAGTCACAGGCCTTTCCCCCAGTACGCACCTCGGTGTCGCAGTCGAGTTCGAAGCAGACGCGCGGGTTTTTCCTGAGGAGGCCGAGCTTCTTGCCCTCGGCGGCGGAGTGGAAATACAGGGTGTTGTTCCTGAAACCGAAACAGAGGGGCACGATGTAGGGCCCGCCCTCGTCGACCATCGCCAATCGGCAAACCCTCGACTTTGAGATGATGGATTCGATTGCATTGCGGTCGGTGATCTCTTTGTCTTTTCTTCGCATTCGGCCCTCCTCGCCGAACTTGGCGTCACTTCCACCGGTCGGTACCTATTGACGGTTTCATTTGTACAGGGGACGGAGCCGGAATTTCAAGGACAAAATACGCTTTAAACGATTAATTTTGGCGAATGATCGCCTTTTAACTGGTCGAATTTGCTAATTATCACCCACTTTGCTCCACCCACTCTCAAACTACATTAACATCCAATAATTATTTATAAAAAAATGGTTTTCATAAATTGTTTTTCTTGACAATTAACCCAAAATACCATTAAATTATATCAAAAGTGGTTTAAAGTGGATTTATTTGGAGATCTGAGACAAAATAGTGTCTTTTCGCGGCTATTCATATCACAACATCGACACAAAGGGACGCGTTATTATTCCGGCGCGTTTCAAGGAGCCTATCAAAGACGGGGAGCGCTCCGGTGTCATGGTCTCCAAGCTGGATGGCGCATTGGTTGCCTATCCGTTTGACGAGTGGGAAAAGGTCGAGCAAAAAATTCTTTATCAAACCACGAAGGACGATGATTTACGGCTGTTCCGACGGTTTTTCATCGGCGGCGCCTTCGAGTGTTTCTGCGACAGACAGGACCGCATCCTGATTCCGCCCCCGCTGAGGGAATATGCAGACCTCAATAAGGAAATCGTTCTGGCCGGCGTGGTCGATCACTTTGAAATTTGGTCCCGGGAAAACTGGGTCAATGAAGACGCCCGCTTCGAACAAAATAGAAACAAACCCGAAGTCAAAAACATAATTGCCGGTATAGGTCTTTAGTTGAATGCACTATCACCATCTCCCCGCCATGCCAAGCGAGGTGATCGACTATCTGAATTGCCGACCCGCAGGGACATATGCGGACTGCACCCTGGGCGGTGCCGGTCATGCGATCCGGATTTGCGAAAAAATAGTGCCGGGGGGAACCCTGATCGGTATCGATCAGGATCTCGACGCAATCGAAAATGCCCGCAACGTGCTGACGCGCTGCAGCGCCCATGTCCATATCGTCCATGACAACTTCGTCAATCTGCCGGAGATTCTGGCGCGGCTGGACATCCCTGCGGTTGACGGCATGCTGCTCGACCTCGGTCTTTCCCTCCATCAGATCGAGGCCAGCGGTCGCGGCTTCAGTTTCAACCGCGATGAACCGCTGGACATGCGCATGAATACCGCAGAGGGTACCACGGCCGAGGAAATTGTCAATCACGAGAGTGAAGCACACCTGGCCAGAATACTCCAAGAGTACGGGGAAGAGCGGCGCGCCCGTTCAATCGCCCGAAAAATTGCATATGTGCGAAAAAAAGAAGCGATCCGTTCGAGCCGCCAGTTGGCCCGCATCGTGATCGAGGCCTTGCCCGCTAAGGCGCGCTATGGTCGTAAGATTCATCCTGCGACCCGGGTGTTCATGGCGCTGCGTATTGCCGTCAACCGGGAGCTCGAACGGCTCAGAGAGTTTCTCGCGGATGCCGCCGACTATTTGAACCCGGGTGGCCGGCTATGCGTGCTCTCTTTTCATTCGCTCGAAGACCGGATCGTTAAGCAACGCTTCGTCGCTTTAGCCCGCGGCTGCACCTGCCCACCGGTATTTCCGCATTGTGTCTGCGGCAATAAACCGGTGGCACGTATCGTAACCCGCAAAGTCGTGCGGCCGAGACAGGCAGAAGTCGACGCCAACCCGATGGCCCGCAGCACACGACTCAGAGTTCTGGAAAAACTGACGCCCGAAAGCGCCTGATCCCGCGGCGCAGACCAGCAACAGATAAACAGATCAGGAGCGGCGATGAACAAAAAACGCTCACAAGCCCCTTACCTGCAGCACGCCGGCATGTGGGCCCTGCTGATGGTTATTTTTATTACCGAACTGCTGCTCTACACCTGGTTCCGGGTGCAGTGTACCCAGATCGGCTATGAAACCAGCCGGGCTATGGAAACCCAACAGCGTCAGATCATGTTGCAAAACAATCTTAAAATCGAGCTGGCGCGACTGAAATCACCCGAGCGGATCGTCAAGATCGCCAAGGACCGCTTCGGCCTGGACATACCGCGGGCCGAGCAGATTATGTCACTGCCGTGACCCCAAAAGAAAAGAAATATCTTCGTTTCAGAGTCGTGACGATCGGCATTTTTTTCGGTCTGTTTTTAGGGGTGATCTGCGCCAAGGCCGCTTACCTGCAGATATATCGCGGATCGTGGCTTTCACAGCTGGCAGCGGACCAATACGAGGCTTCCGTTAAAACGTCGGGCAAGCGCGGCACCATATATGACCGCAAAATGTCGGAGCTTGCCGTGAGCATCCAGGTGACGTCGATCGCCGCCTACCCTGCGCGCCTCGGCGACCCTGTCAAGACAGCGGCAGCACTGGCCAAAACGTTGCATCTCGACCGCAGTTCACTTCAACGAAGTTTCAGATCAAAGAAAACCTTCGTGTGGGTCAAGCGCCAGGCCACTCCCCGGGAAGTCGAAAAGATAAAAGAGTTGAATCTGGGCGGCATCGGTTTTGTCCCTGAGTACAACCGTTTTTATCCCAAGAAGACCCTCGCCGCACAGGTCATCGGATTTACCGGCATCGACGGGTCCGGTCTTGAAGGACTCGAACACTTCTACGACCGGACCTTAAAAGGCGCCAAAACCGAATACACCTGCCTGCGGGACGCACTGGGCAACCGGTTCGTCTCTAACGGCGCAACCGTGCAGGATTTCAGCGGCAAGAACCTGATCTTGACGATCGACCAGACCGTCCAGTTCATTGCCGAGAGAACGCTGGAAGATACGGTCACGGAATTTGACGCCGACTCCGGCATCGCCATCGTCATGGAACCCAAAAGCGGGGCGCTTCTGGCCATCGCCCAGTATCCCTTTTTCAATCCGAATGCCTATCGCGAATTCAAATCGGCCAACTGGCGCAACCGGGCCATTGCCGATTCGATCGAACCGGGATCGACCCTGAAAATATTTAGCGCCACCTCCGCGATCGAGTCTGGAGACTCCTCGCCGAATACGATTTTCTTC
The DNA here is from genome assembly GCA_029287875.1 of Desulfobacteraceae bacterium. Lineage (GTDB taxonomy): Bacteria > Desulfobacterota > Desulfobacteria > Desulfobacterales > SG8-13 > JARFQH01. The sequence continues at coordinate 7,232 of JARFQH010000363.1, forward strand.
TGTGAAAACGGGGCCTATCGCATCGGACGCAAGATCGTTCGCGATGTTTCGGCCCACGGTTGGCTTTCCCTGCAGCAAATCGTCAAGTATTCCAGCAACATCGGAGCGATAAAAATCAGCGAAATTGTAGGCGCCAAGCACTTGTTCAACACTCTGAAGAATTTCGGTTTTGGTGCCAAGACCGGTATCGACTGCCCCGGCGAAACCCCGGGCAGCCTGTCGAACTATCGTCATTGGACCCGGATGGATAGGAGCGCCATCTCTTTCGGACACGGTATGGCAGCCTCTCCACTCCAACTGGTCACGGCAGTTTCGGCGATCGCCAACAACGGTGTCTTGATGAAGCCCTACCTTGTGACCGCCGTAACGGATCAAAACAATCAAACCGTCCAGTCGTTTGCGCCGCACGTGGTGCGGCGCGTCGTGTCAAAGAGTACCGCCCGTAAAATCAGCACCATTCTGAAGACCGTGGTGGCCGAAGGCGGCACCGGAACCCAAGCCGCACTGCAGGGCTTTTCGGTTGGCGGAAAAACCGGGACCGCCAAGAAGATCGGGGCGGACGGGACCTATTCGGATGACGACTACATCGCTTCTTTTGTCGGCTTTACACCGGTGGACAACCCGGCCATCACCGTTCTGGTCATTATCAACGAACCCCGCAAGCAGTATTACGGCGGGGTCGTGGCCGCACCGGCATTTCGCAGAATCGCGCAGGAAACTCTGAACTATCTCAATGTCCACCCCGACATCCAAGATGGTCAGTTGGCAGCCGCCGAGGGAACAGAGGGACGCATTTGAAACTCGCACGCCTGATCGGGGAAATAGGGATATCAAGGGTCAACGGCCGTCGGGCCCGTAGACAGAGCGATGTCGTGCGCTTCCTGAAACCCGATCCGGACATCGCCTCCCTTCATTCCCGGGCTCAGAACGTCAAACCCGGCGGGCTCTTCGTGGCAATTCAGGGGTTTGCCGCCGACGGCCACGACTACATCGATCAGGCGCTCGAAAACGGGACGGTCGCCGTCGTCGCTCAGAAACCGGTACGTCTCTCCTCCGGTGTCGCTTTGATCGAAGTACAGGATACCCGAAAGGCGCTGGCCGCGCTGGCCGCGCGTTTTTATGGTCACCCTTCCGAAAAACTGGTCGTGGTCGGCATAACCGGCACCAATGGCAAGACCACCACGTCTTATCTGATCGAGCGCATTCTTCTGCAAGCCGGATACGCGCCGGGTGTCATCGGCACCGTCAACTACCGCTACGCCGGAGAAACGTACGACAACCCGGTCACCACGCCGGAATCTCTGGACCTGCAGCGGATTCTGAACCGGATGCTGGCAGCCGGTGTAACCCACGTGATCCTCGAGGTCTCCTCTCATGCTCTGGACCTGCACCGGGTGGACGGCTGCTGGGTGGATGTGGGCGTTTTCACCAACTTATCGCAGGACCACCTGGACTACCACAAGGACATGGAAACATACTGGCGCTGCAAAAAATCGCTGTTCACCGACATTCTGCGCTCCGGCCCCAAACAAAAGCGCGCCGCAGCAGTGATCAACTGCAACGATCCGAAAGGTGAAGAGCTGGTCCGGATTGACGGCTTGAAAAAAATCACGGTCGGTGACGCGCAAGAAAATACCGTACGGTCGGATATCTCCAAGCAGGATCTGTCGGGTATCGCCGGCCGCATCGACACACCCGCGGGATCGTTTGATTTCCGGTCATCTCTGGTGGGTCGCTTCAATTGCGACAACATTCTCTGCGCCGCGGGCGTCGCGGTTGCCCTCGATATTTCGCCGGCCGCCATCAAGGCCGGGATCGAAAATGCCGCCGTTATCCCCGGGCGCCTCGAGCCGATCCCCAACCAAGGACAGCGATTTGTCTATGTCGACTATGCCCACACGCCGGATGCACTGCGCAACGTTCTTGCGGCGCTGACCACCATGGCCGGCCGACGGGTCCTGTGCGTTTTCGGCTGCGGCGGTGACCGGGACAGGAGCAAGCGTCCCCAAATGGGAAAGATTGCCGCGCAGATGTGCGACCTGGCTGTCGTGACGTCTGATAACCCCCGGTCCGAACCACCGCTTGCGATCATCGATCAGATCCTGGTCGGCACCCGTCAAGTCTGTCGGAAGGAATACAGTGCGGCCGAACTGAGAAACGGCACACCGGAAAAAGGCTATACGGTGGAACCGGATCGGCGCCAGGCCATCCGTCTGGCCATCGCCGCATCCAGACCCGGCGATACGGTGCTCATTGCAGGCAAGGGCCATGAAACCTATCAGATCCTCGGCGGCGGAACCATTGCATTCGACGATCGGACCGTGGCGGCTCAAGCCCTGGCTGACGTCATGTGCGACGCATCAAAAGAGGGAAACCCGCAATGAAGCAGCCGCAAGGTCAGGGAACCACATCGCATGAGCTGCCGCCTCTGGAATGGACGGTGGCCGATTGCATCGATGCCACCGGCGGGGAGATGCTCGGTTCGGAGACCGGCATCCGGTTTGGTGGAATCTGCATCGATTCACGCCGGATAGCGCCCCGGGATCTCTTCGTGGCGATCAAGGGCGAGACCCACGACGGTCACCGGTTTGCAGACGATGTCGTCCGGATGGGCGGTCGCGGTTTGCTGCTGGCGCGGGCCAGACTGCCGGAGCTGCCCTGGGCGCAATGGATCGAGAAAAAAGTGGTCTGCATCGCCGTCGATGACACCATCGAAGCCTTGGGCCTTCTGGCCGCCTATCACCGCAACCGCAACAACGTCGCGGTCGTGGCCATCACCGGGTCCAACGGCAAAACCACCACCCGGCAGATGACGGCGGCCGTCGTGTCGCAGCGCTTCCCTACGCTCTCGACCCGCAAGAACTTTAACAACAATATCGGGCTGCCCTTAACCCTACTGGAGCTGTGTCCGAATCATCGCTGGGCAGTGGTCGAACTCGGCATGAACGCCCCCGGCGAAATAGCCGCCCTGGCCGGCATCTGCAGACCGAACATCGGCGTCATCACCAATGTCGCTCCCGCACATCTGGAGGGGGTGGGGTCTATTGAAGGGGTCATGCACGCCAAAGGAGAACTGCTTGACAAGATCGAGTCTGGTGGCACGGCGGTGCTTAATGCCGACGACCCATTGGTGCTGCGTCTGGCCCAAAAGTCCAATCGCGAGGTGCTGCTTTTCGGTGTAGCCGCACAGGCCGACATCCGGGCCGAGGCGATCGATGCCAGCGCCCGCGAAAGTCGGTTCGACCTGGTGCTGCCCGGAGATCGCGTGCGGATAGTGCTGAAGATTCCCGGGGCCTTCATGCTCTCAAACGCTCTGGCTGCAGCAGCGGCTGGTGTCAAAATCGGCCTCGCGCCGGCGGAGATCAAGGCCGGTCTGGAAAACTTTGTACCGGCCGAAAGCCGGATGAACATTTTGACAACCCAAACCGGAATACATGTGATCGACGACACGTACAACGCCAATCCCGGCTCGATGGCAGCCGCACTGTCGACTCTTAAAACCCTGCGACGGCAGCAGCGTGCCTTTTTTGTCACCGGCGACATGCGGGAACTGGGGCAGCACTCGGAAGTACTTCACAGAGAGTTGGGCGCCCTCTGCACCCGTTCTGGAATCGACGGTCTTTTTGCCACCGGTGACTTTGCCGCGGTCGTGGCCCGCGGCGCCCGTGAGTCCGGAATGGACGCCCGGGCAATCGTTACGGGAACCAAGGATGAGCTGCTGCACGCGCTCCGGCGGACTCTCAAGCCCGGCGAATGGGTCCTGGTAAAAGGATCACGGGCGATGGCTATGGAAGATATCGTCTGGGGGCTCAAGAAATGGTCGGATCGATAACGCAACCGCATTCGGTTTTTAAGCAGAGTGGATGGTGGCCTGTTTACCGGACGCCAACTCGATAATCCAAAACGATAGGGAAGATCGTGCTGTACCACCTCCTCTACCCGTTGCACACCAGTATATCGGCGTTCAACGTTTTTCGGTACATCACGTTTCGGGCGATTTACGCCAGTCTGACGGCCTTTTTGATCTGCTTTGTCCTGGGCCCTTGGTTTATTCGCAAACTGCGAGAGATGCAGATCGGCCAGTACATCCGTGATGACGGACCGCAGGCGCATCTCAAAAAGGCCGGTACACCAACGATGGGCGGCACCCTGATCATCTTCGCAATTGTGGTGTCGACCCTGCTGTGGACCAACTTGACCAATTTTTATGTCTGGATACTGTTGATGGTCACCACCAGTTATGCCGGCATCGGTTTCATCGACGACTACCTGATGCAGGTCAAAAAACGCAGCAAGGGGCTCAGTGCCCGTGGCAAACTGGCCTTGCAGATCCTTGTCGCTGTCATGGCCGGTGTTCTGGTCATCACTCGGCCCGATTTCAACACCCAGGTGACGATACCTTTCTTCAAAAACATCTCGCCTCATCTGGGCTGGGGTTATGTCGTTTTTGCGACCTTCGTGATCGTCGGTACGTCGAACGCCGTTAACCTCACCGACGGTTTAGACGGGTTGGCCATTGGGCCGGTGGTGATCGCCGGTGTCACCTACATGATCTTTGCCTACGTGGCCGGGCACATAAAGATCGCCGACTACCTTCAGATCACCTATGTGGCCGGCAGCGGAGAAGCGGCCATCTTCTGCAGTGCCATGGCCGGAGCCGGGGTCGGCTTTCTTTGGTTCAATGCCTATCCGGCCCAAATGTTCATGGGCGATGTCGGTTCGCTGCCCCTGGGCGGTGCCCTGGGGACAATTGCCGTCATCACCAAACAGGAAATCCTGCTGATTCTCGTCGGAGGGCTGTTTGTGATCGAAGCCCTGTCGGTTATCTTTCAAGTCGGTTTTTTCAAGATCACGAAGGGGCGCCGCATCTTCAGGATGGCCCCGTTGCACCATCATTTCGAGCTGAAGGGGTGGGCCGAACCCAAGGTGATCGTCCGCTTCTGGATCATCGCGTTGGCCTTGGCGCTGCTGGCAATGAGCACGCTGAAGTTGAGATAAAAGAGCGGGTTATAGGTAATAGGTTATGGGTAATGGGTTAAGGATAAAAATCTTTCTTAAAATGACATCATCCGCGACCTCTGACCCATTACCCCTAACCTATTACCTGTTTTTAACCATTACCTGTTTTTTTATATTTTGATTCATGCAACTGGCCGGCAGAAAAATATTGGTGGTGGGACTTGGCGCGACTGGAGTGGCCACGGCCACCTTTCTTGTGAAGCGGGGAGCGGTGGTAACGGCGACCGATTCCGCCCCCGAAGCCGAACTGAGACCTGAAGCTCTGGCCCTGCGTGAAAAGGGTGTTCGACTTGAACTGGGAGGAAACCGGCCGCGATCTTTCGAAACCGCGGATCTGGTCGTGATCAGCCCGGGAGTGCCCCATGGCGCGGCACCGCTTGACCGTTCCAGGGAACTTGGAATTCCCGTTTTGGGTGAAGTCGAACTGGCGGCACGTTTTATCGAGCAGCCGATCGTCGCCATCACCGGCACCAATGGGAAGACGACGACCACCACTCTGGTGGGAGAAATGCTCAGAAGGTCCGGAATGGACGTGTTTGTCGGCGGCAACATCGGAACGCCGTTGATCAGCTACGTCGACAGCGACCAAAAGACCGGGGTCGTCGTGGCCGAAATCAGCAGTTTTCAACTCGACACCATCGAACGGTTCCGGCCGAAGGTGGCGGTATTGCTCAACATCGCCGAAGACCACCTGGACCGCTACCCGGATCTCGACGCTTATATCCGTTCGAAGGGTCGCATCTTCGAAAATCAGGGGTCCGCTGATTTTGCCGTCTTGAATGGTGCCGACAGCCGTGTGGCGGAGCTGTCGAAAAATGTTGTCAGTCAAAAATTGTTCTTCGGCAGAGCCGGTTTCATCACGCAGCAGGCCGGCGCTGAAGGGGCGGTTGTAACCGACGAGGCCATCGTCTTTAACACCCGGTTATGGCGACCCGAAGAGCATTCGGACACAGCGAAAACCAAAGACGAGGCCGAAGCAGTCGTCCCCTGTTCCGCCATCAAGCTGTTCGGGCGACACAATATCGAAAATGCCGCCGCCGCCGCCCTGGCCGCCTTGGCCGCGGGCGGCCGGCTATCAGCCGTTAGAGACACTTTACAGCAATTTGGCGGTCTGCCGCACCGCCTTGAATTTGTGGCCGCTATCGCAGGGGTCCGTTATTACGACGATTCGAAGGCCACCAACATCGATGCCGTGCTGCGGGCAATAGAGTGTTTCAGCGCGCCAGTCGTGCTTCTGTTGGGCGGCCGCAACAAGCGGGGCGAGTTCAGACTTCTGAAAGAGAGCCTCCGCCGACGCGTAAAACAGGTGGTCCTGTTCGGGGAAGCCGGTGACGAGATTGCCGCCGCCCTCGACGGCGCGGCGACCGCAAGCCACGCCGGGTCGATGGCGGAGGTCGTTGCAACCGCCAGCAGAATCGCTTCGGCCGGGGACGTCGTTCTTCTGTCCCCGGGATGCGCCAGCTTCGACATGTACGAGAATTATGCCCGCAGGGGTGAAGACTTCCGCCGCAATGTCGAGAAACTCGAAAGGGCGGAGTGAGGCAACCGGTGGGGGAAAACAAACCTAAAATATCGCTGATGGCCCACGACGTCCAGCTTCTCTTTCCGGTTTTGTTTCTGGTGGGCATCGGCGTGGTGATGGTCTATTCCGCCAGTTCTGCCATCGCCCGTGAAAGCTATGGCAACAGTTATTTGTTCTTGAAAAAACAGGCGATCTTCGCCCTGGCCGGCGCGGCAATACTAATCGTCTGCCGGTTTGTGCCCTATCGTTGGTACCGACCGTTGACATATCCGCTGCTGATTCTGGTCCTTGCCTTGCTGGCTGCAGTCCACTACCCCGGCCTCGGTTTCGAGGCGGGCGGGTCGACCCGCTGGCTGCATCTCGGCCCGGTTACCTTTCAGCCGTCGGAACTGGCGCGTCTGGTACTGATACTCTACCTGGCCTATTCCATGGACAGAAAACAGGGACAGATCAAGGCGTTTTCGATCGGTTATGTGCCGCACATGTTCGTGCTGGCGATGTTCTCGGTGCTGATTATTACGCAGCCCGATTTCGGTTCGGTCGTCATCCTGGCAACCATAACCTGGATCATGCTGTTTGTCGGCGGTGTGCGCATCATTTACCTGGTGATCACCGTCTTGATGCTTTTGCCGGCGGCTTACTACATGCTGATCCATGCCGCATACCGACTGAAACGATTGATGAGCTTCCTGGATCCCTGGCAGTACCCGACCGGCGAAGGATACCAGATTATCCACTCCATGATGGCCTTCGGTACCGGCGGCCTGTGGGGCACGGGGGTCGGCAAGGGGTATCAGAAGCTGTTTTATCTGCCCGAACCTCACACGGACTTTATTTTTTCCGTCATTGGAGAGGAACTCGGCCTGGTGGGCGTCGTTATCATCTTGGGGCTCTACGGCGTCATCCTGTGGCGCGGGATCGGTATCGCCCGCAATGCATCCGACACTTACGGGTCGTTTCTGGCCCTGGGGCTCACGGTCGGCATTCTTCTCCAGGTCTGCGTCAACACGGCCGTCGCCCTGGGCCTGCTCCCGACCAAAGGCCTGACGCTGCCCTTTTTGAGTTACGGCGGCACATCGCTGCTGGTCAACATGGCCGCCATCGGTATTCTGATGAACATCAGTTCCACCGGCCGGCGTACAATCGTCACCAAACGGAGGCGCGGTCATGCGGCCCAGTGATATCAAGCAAGCCTTTACCGGGTTGTTCTGCGCGACACCGGTGGTTTCCTCAACCGCCGGACGCCTGTTGATTGCCGGGGGCGGCACCGGCGGGCACCTGTTTCCCGGCATCGCCATCGCCCGGGAATTCATGGCCCGGAATGCCCAGAACGCGGTTCTGTTTGTCAGCACCGGCAATCCTTTTGAACGCAAGACCCTTTCGCGCGCCGGTTTTCCCCTCGAAACGGTCAGCGTCGCGGGCATCAAAGGGCGGGGCATCTGGCAGAAGCTCAAATCCCTCGCGCTCATTCCGCTGGGTATCGTTCAATCCGGCTGGATCATCAAAAGCTTTAAGCCGGATCTGGTGTTGGGTGTCGGCAGTTATGCAGCCGGTCCGGTGGTGCTGACGGCCTGGATGACCGGAATACCGGTGGTGCTGCACGAACAGAACATTCTACCGGGGATCACCAACCGGGCCCTGGCCCGTTTTGCACGGCGCATTTACGTCTCTTTCGAAAACACGGCCGGCCGGTTCGATAAGGCCAAGGTCCGGTTGACGGGCAATCCGGTCCGCCGGGAAATTCTGCAGCCGGCAGCGGTCGAAGACCGCGAATATAAAGGTCGACCGGAACAGGCGCCGATTCTGAACATCCTGATAGCCGGCGGCAGCCAGGGTGCTCATGCCATCAACATGGCGGTCGTTGCCGCCCTACGGCTCATCCGAAAAAAGGAACAGCTCAGGGTCGTGCATCAGACCGGAGCGGCAGACGAAGGCCATGTCAGGGCGGCGTATGCGGCCCAGGGCACCAATGCTGTGGTCGCGGCTTTCTTCGATGACATGGACTGCCGGTACCGGCAAGCGGATCTGATCATATGCCGGGCCGGGGCGACGACGGTGGCCGAGATCACAGCCGTTGGCAAGGCGGCGCTTTTCATTCCGTTCCCATTTGCCGCGGACGATCACCAAAGGCTCAATGCCGAAGCACTGGCGGCGCAGGGTGCGGCCGAAATGATCGAGGAGAAGCATTTGGCGGCCGCCGATCTGGCGAAAAGAATCGACCGCTTTGCAAATAATCGGACGGTTCTTGACCGCATGGCAGATCAGGCCCGAAAACTCGGCCGCCCCGAAGCCGCGCGACTAATCGTCGACGACTGTTATAAGCTTTTAGAAAAAAGGTAATTGAAGAGAAGGTAATAGGTCATAGGTAATGGGTTATAGGTCAAGGAAAAAAATCACCGAAACTGGAAACTCGAAACTAGAAACTTGTAACCCGTAACCCAGAACTCGGAACCCGACATCATGTACCGTAAAAAATATCACATCCACTTCGTTGGCATCGGTGGCATCGGAATGAGCGGCATCGCCGAGTTGTTGTTGAACCTCGGCTACACCGTATCGGGATCAGACCTTAAATCATCGGAGATCACGGAACGGTTGAAGCGCTTCGGTGGACTCATTCTCAAGGGCCATGCCGAAGACCATGTCGGTAACGCCGACGTCGTAGTCGTCTCTTCCGCCGTGGATGCAGACAACCCGGAAGTCCGGGCCGCCCGACAGGCGTCGATCCCGGTCATCCCGCGGGCCGAGATGCTGGCCGAGTTGATGCGGCTGAAGTACAGCATCGCCGTCGCCGGCGCCCATGGTAAGACGACCACAACCTCGATCGTTTCCGCCGTGCTCGACCGCGGCGGGCTCGATCCGACGGTGGTGATCGGCGGCAAACTCAAGAGCATCGGCACCAATGCCCGTCTCGGCGAAGGCGATTTTATCGTGGCCGAAGCCGATGAAAGCGACGGCTCCTTTCTGAAAATGTCCCCGACCATTGCCGTTGTCACCAACATCGATCGCGAACATCTCGATCACTATCCGGATCTGGACGCCATCAAATCCGCTTTCCTCGAATTCATCGACCGTATCCCCTTTTACGGCCTGGCGGTTCTGTGCCTCGACAACGAGTCGGTTCAGAGCCTGATCCCCGAGATCAAGAAACGCTACACGACCTACGGAATGAGCACCCAGGCCGACGTTCAGGCCCGCAACCTGATCTTTGAAGGACTGCGGAGCCGGTTCACCCTTCACCACCAAGGGGAGCCTTTGGGGGATATCCGACTTAATCTGCCCGGTATTCACAATGTTTACAATGCCATGGCCAGCGTGGCGGTGGGCTTTGAACTGGGCATACCGTTCGAGACTGTCAAGGCGGCCCTCGAAACCGTGGAGGGGGTGCAGCGACGCCTCGAAATCAAGGGCGATGTCAACGGCATCACGATCGTCGACGACTAC
>JARFQH010000059.1 GCA_029287875.1 Desulfobacteraceae bacterium
ATTGGGCTGAAACCCCCTACGGTTCATGGGCGCTTTTCCTGCTCGCTTTTAGCGAGTCTTCCTTTTTTCCGATTCCACCGGATGTCCTGCTGATTGCCCTCGCGGTTGCGATTCCTCGCAAGTCATTGAAATTCGCCCTTATTTCATCAATCGGCTCGGTTCTCGGCGGCTGTTTCGGCTATTTGATCGGCTGGCAGTTCATGCAGGGAATCGGAGAAAAAATCATCGCTTTTTACGCTCTGACCGACAAGATCGACTATATCGGCACCCTCTACCGAACATACGACGCGTGGGCCATCGGTATTGCCGGATTTACACCGATTCCTTATAAAGTGTTCACCATTGCCGCCGGCATGTTCGAAATCAATTTTATGGTTTTTTTTCTGGCGTCGCTTGTGTCCCGCTCGGCCCGTTTCTTTCTTGTCGGTGGGTTGATTTATATTTTCGGATCCCGCATCCAGAGTTTTATCGATAAATATTTTAATATCCTGGCCGTGGCCTTTACGGTTTTGTTGATCGCCGGCTTCATCGTCCTCAAGCGCTTTTTCTAAGGGTCACAGTAAGAAATAATTCCACACGATTGCGCCGGATTATGGTTTGTCTACAAGGCACATCCACCTGCGCATATCAGGATACGTGTGGGTGGATGTAACGCAGTAGACGGGCCATAAGGCAAGCAAGAGGTGGAATTATTTTTTGCCGGGGCCCTAAGTCCACCGATTCATAAATTCGATGCAGACCTTTCGCGTCTTTGTTAATCCTTCGATGTGATTGGCACCGATATCTTGAGGAAGACCGAAACGAATTGACCGATGGCGGATTCGCCGTCAAGAATCTTCCTGCTTTTGGCCGAATTTTATTTTAAGTTTTTCGAGGACGAGCGGCGGCACCATACCTTCGATGTTGCCGCCGAACCGGGCCGCTTCCTTGATAATTGAGGAGCTGGCAAAAATCCAGCGCAGACCGGTCATCAAAAAAACCGTCTGGATTTCACGGTTGAGGCGTCGGTTCATAAGGGCCATCTGGAACTCGTACTCGAAATCCGAAACGGCCCGCATGCCACGCAGAATCGCATGGGCTTTGCGCTTGGCTGCATAATCCACCAAAAGACCATCGTAACGATCGATTTCGATATGCGATAGACTCTTCACGCTCTCCCGGAGCATGCCCAGCCGTTCTTCCACTGAAAAAAGGGTTTCCTTTCCGGGGTTGTACAAAATGGTGACGATGATCTTATCAAACAGTTTCAATCCCCGCTTGACGATGTCCAGGTGACCGTTGGTAACCGGATCGAAAGACCCCGGATATATCGCAATTCTCGCCATAGCCTTCATCCGCCACTTGTTGAGTTTGTGCCCATGCACGGCTGCATTAAGAGTACGGATCGGTTTTCGATCCAAAAGTGTGAAATTTTCTGCAAGTGCAAGGAAATCAAGAAATTGCGCGGAAGCCTACTCTCGTGGGCCGCACCAGTGATTCTGCAGACCTGTCACGTCTTTCGTCATGCCTCCGGCCCGCCCCTGGTGACGCCTCCGGCGTGATTTGCGCCGAGATTGCAGAAAAGAGCCATTCCATTCATGGACGGAAAAGAGCCATTTACCACCGGCAATACAAAGGTGCCGAAGCGACTGGTTGGGCGTTCATAGCATACCTTCTAAAAATGAAACAAGAGTTTTTCCGTAGCGTCTTTGGTCGTGAAGCACATAGCCCTCCAAGTCGAACGGAAGCGGCTCTTGCGAAGAGTGTTCCAGAATCAGACAGTGGCCGGGTGCCAGGATAGGGTTCCGCCGGAGTAAATTCAGGCTATTTTGGACAAAACCCCGGTCGTAAGGCGGGTCCATGAAAACGAGATCGAACCGTGGCTGAGACATTGGAATTCTGTCGAGACCCCGGCTAACATCGCTAAGGATGACCCGTGCCCGATCCAGGAGCCGGCACATCTCCAGATTACGATAGATGACAGTTACAGCCGCACGACTGTTGTCGATGAAAACGGCCGCGCTTGCATGGCGGCTCAGTGCTTCAATGCCGAATGCGCCGGTGCCGGCAAACAGGTCCAGAACCACGGCATTCGGAACCCGCACAGCGATGATATTGAAGATCGACTCCCGTAGTCGGTCGGCTGTCGGCCGAATCGAATGGCCGCTCAAAGAAGCCAGATTTTTTCCTCTCAGGCTTCCGCCGATAATGCGCAATGAATATTTTCCTTAACCGATAAGGAGCAAGGTTACTTGATGATCTCTTTTATTTTTTTATGCAGGTAACTGCGTCCGACACCGAGTAATTCTGCGGTCCTGGTTACATTGTTTTTGTTTTCTTCGAGCTTTTTTTGAATGTATTCTCTTTCAAAGACCTTCTTGGCTTCCTTCAAATTATCGATGGCCAGCAGTTCGGATTCACCGAGAACGGCTTCCAGGCCTGCTGCGGGGTTATAAGGTTCGGGCAAGTCTCCAACATCGATGATTTCTTTTTCAACCATTATGGCCAGGCGTTCCACCAAATTTTTCAACTCCCGAACATTTCCCGGCCAAGCATAATAGCGAAGCAGATCGAGCGCACCGGGAGTCATCTTCTTTTTTTCCTTTTGAGTTTGCTTCGCAAATTCCTCGAAGAAGATATCGACCAGTAGCGGGATATCCTCGATTCGGCTCCGCAGTGCCGGCACCGCGATCGGCACAACGTTCAGACGATAGAATAAATCCTCTCTGAATGTTCCTTCTTCAATTTCTTTTTCGAGTTCTTTGTTGGTGGCGGCAATGACCCGGACATCAACGGTGATGGTGCGGTCGCCTCCTAATCGGTTGAACTTCTGTTCCTCGAGCACGCGCAGCATCTTTGACTGGGTTTTCAGGCTCATGTCGCCTATTTCATCCAGAAATATGGTCCCACCGTTTGCCAATTCGAATTTTCCTCTTTTTTTCACGGTGGCACCCGGAAAGGCGCCCTTTTCATGTCCGAATAGTTCGCTTTCGATCAGTTCTTCCGGGATGGCGGCGCAGTTAACGGTAATCAAGGGTTGGTCGACACGCCGACTGAGCTGATGAATAGTACGGGCCATGAGTTCTTTACCCGTACCATTTTCGCCCTTTATCAATATCCATGTGTCCGTCGGAGCTGCCACGGCGACCTGTTTTTTGAGCAACTGAATCGGCGGGCTGTTTCCGCTGATGGAATTCTTCTCGATCATCTTTTTTCGCAGATAGCGGTTCTCTTCTTCGAGTCGGCGAAAATTCAAGGCGTTGTTGATCGCGAGAATGATCTTGTCGATGGAGAGAGGCTTTTCGATCAGGTCATATGCACCTATTTTGGTAGCCTTCACGGCCGTTTCGATCGTCCCGTGTCCGGTGATGATGATCACCTGAATGAAGGGGTTGTTCTTTTTGATTTCCTGCAAGGTGTCGATCCCGTCCAGGCCCGGCATCCAGATATCGAGGAGCACAAGGTCGGGTGATTCGCTTTCAATTGTTTTCAGGGCCTCGTAGCCGTTGGATGCGGTGCGTACGTCGAAGCCCTCGTCGATAAGAAGCCCTGCTAGGGACTGCAAAATAGAAGGCTCGTCATCAACGATCAAGATGGAAGGATTCATTCTCTGAACTCCTTGAAAACGTTATCCGGCGACGAATTCTAGCCGCTGCCGTTGATTCAAACCGAACCCGTTAACGGTTAGGGTTAGGGTTCACGAAAAAATAAACTCGCAATTTTTGAGTGAGCCCTTAGACCGGCAGTTCGATAACGAACTTGGCCCCTGTGGGCTGATGATCCTGGACGCTAATAACGCCGTTGTGGTCTCCGACAATCGTGCTGACGATCGTCAGGCCCAGGCCCATACCGGCCTTTTTGGTGGAAAAATTGGGCTCGAACAGCCGGGTCTTGTCGGCATCCGAAATGCCGGGCCCGTTGTCGGCCACTTCGATGCGGACACGATTTAAAATTGAATCATGGGTCAATGCGATCGCAATTTCACCCCGGCCCTTGATGGCCGCAATGGCGTTTTCCAAAAGATTGATCATGGCCTGCTTGATCTGTTTACGGTCCAAGTTCATGATCGGAATGGCGTCGCTCAACCCGGTTTCGAAGCGGATGTCAGGATGCCCATCTTTATAGAGGGCAACGGTTTCCTCGATGATGGGCAGCAGTTCGCATGGTTTGAGATCAACACTCGGGAATTTGGCAAATGCTGAAAACTCGTTAACCAGGTTGCGAATCAATTCCACGTGATCGATGATCATTCGAATGCATTCGTCAAAAACAGGGTCTTCGTGATCTTTGGCGAATTTTCGTTTGAGCCGTTGGGCCGAGAGGGTGATCGGTGTCAGCGGATTTTTAACTTCATGCGCTATTCGACGGGCTACCTCGCGCCAGGCTGCCATCCGTTGCGCTCTTTCCATCTCCGTAAGATCATCGAACACCATCACAATGCCCATGGGGCTGCCGGCATCGTCCTTGAGTGCATTGACGTTGGTCAAAAAGCTGCGCGGCCGACCATCGATGATCAGCCGCAGAGGCAGCTGAAGGGCATCGTTTTTTGAGAGCGACAGGCTGTCCATGATTTCACGGGCCAGACCGTGGAACTGACCGTCCAGCAACTGTTCATAACTGTGGTTAAGAACATCGTCGACTCTGAGACCCAGCATTTGAGCCGCCGAGGTGTTGATCGTCTTGATGACGCCGCCGGCATCGAGCGTAATGACACCGGCAGAAACATTTTTCAAAACGATTTCCATGTACTGGCGCTTCTCCTCGATTTCGACGTTCTGCTGCTGGAGCATGCGGGCGGAGAGCTCCAGTTGCTCGCGACTGATGCGCAAATCTCGCGTCATTTTATTGAAGGATTCGACCAGGCTTCCAATCTCATCGTCCGCAACCCGTTCGATCGTAAAACCCAACTCACCCTCGGCCACCCGACGGGTACCTTCGGCCAACTCTTTTATGGGAATACTGATGGAGCGGGCCAGATAAAATCCGAACCAGATGGCACAAAAAAGAACCAAAAGGGCGACAATGGATAAAACAATATAATAGGTGTTCTGGATCGGCTTTTTGAGCAGTTTTATCTGCTGATATTCTTCGAACCCGCGCGTAATCGACTTCATGCTCTGAGAGATGTCCGGCACCAGCAGGATGGACAGGCCCAGAAATCCTTTGACCTGTTCGCGCGGGACTCCAAAAGGAATCGTTCCCATGGTCCGGATCAACTCCCCTTTGGAGAGGTATTCCGAAAAGGTCCAAATACTCTCCGGAACGATGTCCTCCAGGAGTTTGTCGGTCGGGATGACGCCGAAAGCCGTATCTTCAAGCGCCTTGGAAAGTGAAAACGTCAGGCGCTTGGCATTGACGTCGTAAACCTCGACCGCCGCGATATTGAATTCGCGTTGGACGATCCGGGTGTAACGGGAAAGCGCATCGATATTCTGGGGAATTAACAGGTCTTTCTTGGCAATCTGGTAGGCCGCCCGTTCGATAAAGAACCGACTATTGGTCTCGGCCTGTTTGTAGACACTACGGCCGACCGTTAGAGAGTTTTCCAGCGCCTGTTCCACCGGAACGTTGAACCAGAATTCGAGGCTGGTGGTGATGAAGTTGATTGAAAAGAAAAATAGGACAATCGTCGGAAGAAGCGTGAGCGCAATGAAGGCAACCGTCAAACGAGTGCGCAGCCTGGCCCCCATGACATTGCGCTTGCGTTCATAGAGCAGCTTGACCAGGTTGCGGAATACCAAAAAAATCAGCAGGATCAGCAGAAGAAGGTTGATGTTGATGAGAATGAACATCAGGACGGTATTGGATACCGGTATGTCCGATCCGAAGTGAATGACACGGAACTCGGCCAACGTCAGAAAAGCGACAACAATGGTGATGACAACGATAAGCACGCCTTCGCGCTTGCGTCGCTTCCTGTCGGCCTGGGCCGGTGTCAGTGAAAGTGTCCTGTTGGTTCTGCTGGTGTCATCCATGGTAAAAGGAGGGCCGTCGTACAAATTGCGCGTAAGCGTTCACAGGGCACCGCATCTGCTTTGTTGTCGGGCACTTGAAGTACAAAAGTACGTCTGTGTGCCCTACGCCTTGCATCTGCGGCATCCTGTAAACGCTTACAATTAGGTGGTTTGAAGCGCATCGGACTTTGAAACCCTGTGAACGGTTACAATTGAGCGGGGAAGCCGGTGTCCGAGATCATCTTGATCTAATAGATGAAATCGATCGTATACCAGTCGGTTTCGACATCCCATAGTGAAAAGAGTATGTAGTGGAGATAAAGCGGCAAGGTCAGCTTGCTGACCTCGGCCATTGTCCGAATTTGATACTGTCGTCCTTTTTCCAGTTCCTTCAATGGATATACGCTCAAGGCATCTACTTCAGTCATCCATTGCTGTGCCTGCGAAAAAGAATGGGTGATAACCGAAGCACCTTCTTTCCACGATCGTTTGACAGTGAATTCCTTCTTCAGGTTGTCGTATTTGATCGTGTGGGTCAATTCGATATCAGCAATATTTTTATCGCCCCACCAGTTGCGGACGCGGTAGAGACTGATATAAAAAACAAACGTTGCCGCAACACCACTGAGGATGGCCTCCTTGAGTTTATCGGTGAAGGCGCCTTCGAGAGTAAGGTACAAAAGGAGGTCGTCACGCGTGTTTGATACGTTCATGTGCGTAAAACGGGCTTCCTCGGCAGCCACCGGTTCAACGGGATGCCATAGCAGGCAGACCAATAAGATGAATATAATGCCGGCATTACGGCCCATAGAATATCCCATATTGTAGACTGCACATCGGGCTGTGAGAGCACCCAAACACTTTCGCAGAATAGACGTTGGCAACAATTTTTGAAATATAACGGAAACCTATTTATATTGCAACAGATTTTGGTTGCTCAGCCCGAAGAGGAGTGGGCACGGGAACCCTGCGGGTTTCCCAGGATTCCTTGCAGGAAAAGAATTTTTCAAGGAAGGCGTGGTTGAATGCATGGCCGGACTTTACGACGACAAGATGCCCGAGGATCGGCATGCCCAGCAGAGAAAAATCTCCGAGACAATCGAGTACTTTGTGGCGTACAAATTCATCTGGAAACCGCAAACCGCCCGGGTTGACGATGCGGTCCTTATCGATAACCACCGCGTTGTCAAGGGAGCCCCCCAACGCGAGTCCATAGCGTTTCATATACTCCACTTCATGCAGGAATCCAAAAGTTCGGGCCCTGCTGATTTCGGTGGCAAAAATTTTGTCAGTCACTTCGACGTCCAGAGATTGGCGACCGATCAGCGGGTGATCGAAATCAATGGTACAGGATATTCTGAAAACGTCTGACGGATAGGCGGTAACGGATTTGTCTCCATCGACCAGTTCGATAGGCTCTCTGAGCACAAAAAAGTGGCGCGGAACACCTTGACTCTCAATTCCGGATTTTGTGATCTGTTCGGTGAATGGACCGGCGCTCCCGTCCATCACCGGGACCTCGTAGGCGTCAAGTTCGATCAGGGCATTGTCGATAAAAAGACCGGAAAAAGTTGCCATCAAGTGCTCAATGGTGGATACGATACAACCGTCACTGCCGATTACTGTTGCCAAGCTGGTGTCCACGACGCGGTTGAACTGGGCTGTGACTCCGGGAGTCCCGGGCAGATCCACCCTTACAAACCGTATTCCATGGTTAATGGGTGCCGGTTTAATCGTTAAATTGACCGTTTTTCCTGAGTGCAACCCAATTCCTCTAAACCGAACTGGCTTTCGCAGGGTTCTCTGGTTGACATGCATTAATTCTGGGCCCCTCCCTATGCTCATCATCGGATTGACGTCAAAAATGCGTATTTTTCCCATATTTTTTGGAAAAAGACAATAAAAAAACAAAGATGCCTCAATACCGATCTGACAATCTTGCCTTAGATAGATCACATTAAGGCTCAACATCGCCATGTCAAGACGCCTAAGACTGCAAGCGCTGAGATCGAACACGTTTTCTGAATGCTGAAAAGGTTTTTTTGGGGCCAGAGGGGTTATTCGATCGATTCCAAAGGCAACCCGACCACGTCGGGATTCTCGACCGTATCATTATTTTCGATAGGGCCGAAAAGTTCGATTCGATTGGTTTCGGTGGGTTTATTCGGGGAGCTTGTGGTTGGCGCTCTTTTCTCCTGAGTTTTTAAGGCCATAAAATCCGCCGGCATCGATTGCTGCGTTTTCAAGAGCTCTCCGGGGATGAGAATCTTGTCGCCGACCCGCACCCGCCGCGGGTTAAGGCCGTTATTGGTTTCAACCAGGCGTTTCCAGTTGTCCGCTGAGCCGGTATACCAGCGGGAAATCGCAACAAGGGTCTCTCCCGACCGCCGGACAGTGTGAACATAGGGTGCCGGTTCAACACGGGATGGTACGCTCTTTTTCGGGGCTTTGGAGGTCATGAAATCCGCCGGCATTGGCTGATGCGTTTTCATGAGCTCCTCGGGGATGAGTATCTCGTCGCCGACTCTTATCCGCCGTGGGTTAAGACCGTTATTGACGTCAACCAGGCGTTTCCAGTTGTCCGCCGCGCCGGTATACCAGCGGGAAATTGCAATGAGCGTCTCTCCTGATCTGCGGACAGTGTGAACATAGGGTGCCGGTTCAACAGCGGTCTCCGGTTCCGGGGGTTGTGGCTCCGGTGCCGGTTGAACCGCGTATACCAAAGACGGCTGATCGGTCGGCGTTTGGCGGGATTCTACCCGATTCCGGCTGCAATTAACCAGCAGCAGAAGCGCCCCCGCAAGAGTTATCCCGGTTAGGATCATCCGCGATTTCGTCATCACCTGTCGGCCTCCGCGGCAGCCTTGAACTGTTTCAGGTAAGTTTGAGCCTTTTGGTTGTCCGGTTTGACCGCCACCGCCTTTTCAAGATTGGTCCGGCTCTCCTCTTTTTTCCCCAATTTCTGTTGAACCATGGCAAGGTTAAAAAGGGCCTTGTCGAGATAAGGAGGATGTGCCCGGACAACCCGTGCAAACATTTTTTCGGCGTTCTCGTACATCCCGGTGGATGCATAAATGAATCCCAGGTTGAAAAACGCATCTGCCAGATCAGGATCCAGGCCGACGGCCTTTTGGTAGGCCTCGATAGCCCGGGCGTAATTCTTGGAGCGGGTGTATAGTTTACCCAGAACGAAATAAGCCTCGACGTTTTTTGAGTCCAGTGCAACCGCTTTGTGAAGCATCGTTTCGGCTTCAAGCGGAGATTTCTCAAGAAGACGGCCGGCCTGGCCTGCGAGTGCTTGGGAATAGAGCGGCTTGAACTCCGGCAATCTATCGGCGGTGCGGGTCGCATCCAGCAACTCCAGCGCCAATTGATAATTTTTTTGCGCGAGCACTCCCTTCGCCAATTCCAGTGAAGAAACCTGCTGAATCTTCTGGTCCTCAACCGGCGATGGTGCGACCCGCTCGGCTGTCGGTGGGGATTGACCTGACGCTTTCTGTGATATCGGAGCAGGAATTCCACCCAGGCGGTCCACGGCTGCAAGAGCCCGGTTTTCGGGCGGACTTTCGCTGGAACGACTTTCTTTCGGTGCTGGTGCGGAACGCAGTCCGTTTTTTTCACCGAGTGGCTGTGAGGCTGCGGACGCAGCCGAGTTGGACGAGGGTAGCCCCTGCCCCTGCATGACAGCAGTCCCACTCGATAGCGTTGGGACTTCTGTTTTTCCCGCGGGGGTGGCCTGCACCATCAGGGTCAGTGCGACCGCAACAATTCCAATACCGGCACCCAAGCCGCCGTAAAACAGTGTTTGCCGTTTGACTCTGGTAAAAGGTCTCTTGTTTTTTTCACCGACCGGATTGGTTTCATCCGCAGCCGGCATGGTGTCATCGCCATTAAACAGAAGCTCCTCGTTGCTTACTGCGGCGGTCGTCACTTCTTTTGTGACTTTTGTCTTCCCAATATAACCGTCAGTCGACAATGCAGCGGTGAAGCGGATCCACCTCGCTGTCATGGCCTGAATGACCCGCCGAACCAACGGCCTCCGCCGCGGATCGTGGCCGACCGCCTGTCGTCGGTCCTTCAGCTTTTCGATCCACGCTTTTTCGAATATCGATCCGGTTTCACCGGGAAAAAGAATTTCTTGGGCGCATTCATTGACAACCTCGGGTGATATTGTTTTCAGGCCCTGGACATAACCGGTCAGAAGGGCATGATCACAGATGATATTGATCAGGCGTGGATACCCCCGCGATGAACGATGAATTTCATGGATTGCGTCCGATGTGAACAGCTGTGACTGGCTTCCGGCAACTCTCAAACGATGCCCGATATACTGCACCATTTCGTTTTCAGAAAGGGGCTGAATATCGTAAAACAGCGTGACTCTCTGACGCAGGGCCCGGCACTCTGGTAACAGCAGCGATTGCTTTAATTCATTCTGGCCGATAAAGAAAATATTGATCAGCCTTTTACCCGCCTGCTCTGCGTTGGATAAAAGCCGTATTTCTTCCAGGAGGTCTTGCGACAGGCGATGAGCCTCGTCAATGACGAGCAAAACGATCCTGCCGTCGAAATACGCCTGCTGTAAAAAGCGGTTGAAGTAAAGGATAAAATCGGCCTTGTCGTCGACAACTGCCGTCGGCTCGTAGGATTTTGCGACGATTTTTAAAAAGTCTAAGGTGTCGAGCTTGGGATTGTTGATGTTGGCGACCAGAACATCGTCGCCCAAACTTTCCAGAAGCGCGTTCAACAGAGTGGTCTTACCGGTTCCGATTCCGCCGGTTAAAACCACGAACCCATTTCTGTCCAGCACACCGTATTTCAGAACGGCTAGAGCCTCCTGATGTTTCTCTCCAAACCAAAGAAAGCGGGGATCGGTATCTATCTGAAATGGCTTTTCCGCCAAGTTGTAGTAGGAGAGATACATTTACGGTCTTTTCTACTGTGCGGCTTCCCATATGGCCGCTCTTAATGAAGTGCCGCCACGATAAGGGCCCCGGAAAAAAATAATTCCACCTCTTGCTTGTCTTATGGCCCGTCTACCACGTTACATCCACCCACACGTATCCCGATATGCGCAGGTGGATGTGCCTTGTAGACAAACCATAATCCGGCGCAATCGTGTGGAATTATTTCTTACCGTGACCCTAACACAAAATTGCCATTCAAATGATGTATAAGTTTGAAGTAATCATTATAACGCAAGAGCCCTCAAAATGACAGGTCGGTTTTAGTGACGAAAAATGAGATAAGAATAATGCGGGGACGGTCCGACCGAAGACCATAGAAGAAACCTCGAAATGTAGCTCCACTGTAGAGGTGAAATGTTAATGAAACCCACAATTGGGGCGATAATGCTTTATAGCAACGCTTCCATTGGCTGTCAAGCCGCATGCAGATTGGCTCCGGAACGAAAGTCCCTTCTTCGCGGCTTGGTTCTGGTCGTCTTTAGCGCTGTTAACCGTTGAACAAAATACAGCAGTGTGGTAAGCGCCGTGTGGATATTCGCGTCTGATTCATATTCATTGCGAGAAGCGAGACTAAAATTCAAAGTTAATCTTTCTGAAAGCTTGGTTTTAGGAGCCCGGGATCGCTGGCGAGGACAAGGCGTCGGCTGAAGAAAAAAGATGCCGATTCGAACTTGTGGGAGCATTGTGAAAAAGCCGGCCCTCCCACCGGCGGTGGGTCCTCTAAGGGCCAGCGAAAAAATAAGTTGGCAATTTTGGGCGTTGAGGTGCCCGGCCGGCAAGGCGCGAAAACGCAGGAATATCTGGATATTCCGAGTTTTCGCAACACCGCCGGACGGGATACATCGGCGTCCAAAATGGTAAGTTATTTTTGAGCGAGTCCTAAGCGTCAGACGAGGTTTTGAAACCACTCCTTCGCAAAGGGTGAAGACATGTTGGCCCGGGTTTTGAGCAGTGCCGTGATCGGCATTGATGCCTATCTCGTCGAAGTCGAGGTTGATATCGCTCGCGGCCTGCCGACCTTCACCATTGTCGGATTGCCGGAAGCATCGGTCAAGGAAAGCAAGGAGCGCGTCAAGTCTGCCATCAACAACTCCGGCTACAGCTTCCCTGACGATCGTATCACCGTCAACCTCGCCCCGGCCAGCATCAAAAAAGAAGGCACCGGTTTTGACCTGCCCATCGCTCTGGGAATTCTCGCCGCTACCGGCATCGTGCCCAAATCCATCACCGCCGAATATCTTGTGCTGGGAGAACTGTCGCTGGACGGGCGCATCAAACCGGTCAACGGATCGCTGCCTATGGCGCTGGCGGCCAAAAGTGCCGGATACAGCGGTATCGTGGTTCCGCTTGAAAACGGCCGCGAGGCATCGGTAGTAAGCGGAATCGATGTCATCCCGGTCAACACCCTTGCCGGGCTCGTGGAGTTTCTGCGCGGCACGGCACGAATCACTCCCCTTGAAACCGATCTGAATACCATCTTCAACCACGACCTCGGGGCCGAGGTCGACTTCGGAGAGGTCATGGGCCAGGAACATGTCAAGCGCGCATTGGAAGTGGCCGCGGCCGGCGGACATAACCTCATGATGATCGGCCCCCCCGGCTCCGGCAAGACCATGCTTGCCAGGCGTCTGCCCACGATTCTGCCGCCGCTCACCTTCGAAGAAGCCATCGAGACCACCAAGATATTCAGCGTCGTGGGGCTGCTGGACACCGACCAGGCCCTCGTCACCCAACGCCCTTTCCGCTCGCCCCATCACACCATTTCCGACGCGGGCCTTATCGGCGGCGGTCATATTCCACGCCCCGGCGAGGTCAGTCTGGCCCACAACGGCGTGCTTTTTTTAGATGAACTGCCAGAGTTCAAGAAAAACGTGCTGGAAGTGTTGCGCCAGCCGCTGGAAGACCTGAAGGTCACCATCTCGCGCGCGGCCCTTACCATCACTTACCCGTCGAGTTTCATGCTTCTGGCAGCCATGAATCCCTGTCCGTGCGG
>JARFQH010000234.1 GCA_029287875.1 Desulfobacteraceae bacterium
GGAGGAGGGGACATGAAAGTCGATGCCAATGGTGTCCGGATCAATGTCGCGCTTTCCGGCAACCCGTCAGGACCGGTGGTCTTGCTGAGTCACTCCCTTGCGACTTCCTTGGATCTCTGGTCGCCCCAAATGGCAGTGCTCGAACCGCAATACAGAGTACTGCGCTATGATACCCGCGGCCACGGTGCCAGCGATGCACCTCAAGGGGCTTACACCCTGGCTCAACTGGCGGATGACGCCGTAGCGGTCATGGATGCGCTCGATATCGAGACCGTGCACTGGGTCGGCATATCAATGGGCGGTATGATCGGTCAGGCCGTTGCGTTGAATCACGCCGAGCGGCTGCGAAGCCTGGTGTTGTGCGACACCACGGCCGTGGTTCCCCCGGAAGCTCAAGCCTTGTGGCAGCAGCGCATAGAAAAAGCCCGCGACGAGGGTATGGCCGCTCTGGCCGATGAAACCCTCGAGCGCTGGTTTACGCCGCGTTATCTTGCCAAGGGTCCGCCCGGCGTCCGTCGCATCCGTGACATGATCCTGGCGACGCCGGTATCCGGTTTTATCGGCTGCAGTGAAGCCATCCGTCGGCTCGATTTCCTGGACCGGCTCGGTGACATTCAGCTTCCCACCCTGATTATGGTCGGCGAGCAGGACCCGGGCACTCCGGTTGCGAATTCCGAGGCCATCCACAGCCGCATCAAAGATTCCCGCCTGGAGATCATTCCATCTGCCGCCCACCTGTGCAATGTCGAACAGGCAGAAGCCTTCAATCAAAAGCTGATCGGATTTCTCCAGGCCCTGTAAATTCCAAGGTTTCATTCACTCGTTGCTGAAGAGGGCCAGCGGCGGTCGTTTAACGTCAGCGCCGGACTCATCGGCTGGTTTCTTTCCGTCGCCGGCCGTTTGTGGTTGAGTCGTCTCGGCGTGCACAGGGGCGGCTGATTCACCGGAAGGATTGGCGAAGGTATCGTTGAGGTTCCGGATAGCGTCGTTGGCGTTATTGAATACTTTGGCGAGAATATCGCGGTTCTGCTGTCCCCAGCCGACCGGCCGCCGCTGAAAAATGCTGCGCCACCAGTGGCTGTTTTTTCGAAACGCGCGGGCATAGTTGCGACGCAAGTGCGGGTCGTTTATTCCGCCCAGCAGCCTTCGGCCAACCCGGGCGGCCGCCTGAAGGCGTATTCTGTAATGAACGTAGCCGGCCGCCAGCAAAAGCAGAAGGATGAGGCCAAGCCGAAGGAAACCGTAATCCGCCAGCAGCCTTCCGAAAGGCAGCCTCAGGTGCAGGCCTTCCCAATACCCGGCCCAGATACTGACGATCAGAAACAGGGTCAAAACCCCGCCGAAGACGAGCGCATCCAGCCTGAGGACGGTGCGGCGCCATCTGTCGACAAATACTTCGAGTAAAGGGGCGACCTCATGTTCGATCGACTGCACGGTTTTTTTGAGAAGGCCGATAATCCGGTAGGCCCGTTCAACGCCCACCTGATCGATACGGTCGTAAATGGCTTTCAGGTCGGTATCCCGACGGTTTTCGAGACGGGCACGGGTTTTGTCGTCCGTAATGGTGACGGCCAGCTCGGGGTTGTAAACGGCGAAGCAACACCCCGTGGTCAGCCCCTGCTGGGCCAATGCCCTTTTCCAGGCCGCAAAGACCTCCTCCGTGTTGTTTTCCCGGGCCGTGTTATCGATCTGGTTGAGGATATAGAGAAACTTGTTGGCGTCGCGGCGGTTGATTGTTGCCCCGACCAGGTGTTTCAGCGTGTCCGGCATCGAGCCGGACTCCGGGTGGCGTGCGTCGAAGAAGACGAGCACCAGATCCGACAGGTCGATGATGCGATCGGTGATCCGCAGCGTGGATGAGCGTTGCTCGTCGGCGTCGAAGCCGGGTGAGTCGATCAGTATTTGACCGCGCAGCGTCTCGCTGGGGCAGGTCCGCAGCTGCAGGTAGCGGTCGATGTGATCGCTCTGTCCCCGGGCCACCTCCTCGATGGCCTGGCTGATTTTGTAGAGAGGGAAGCGCGGGTCCGCATCCAGGGCCATTCCGGGTAGGGTGCGCACGCGATTTTCGCCGGTGAAGCAGATGACCGTGAACTTGTCATCCAGTGCCTGGTTACCGGTGGCCTGCAGTGAATAACCGAGGAAGTGGTTAATGAACGCCGACTTGCCGGAGGAATAGATCCCCAGGACTGAAATCAGGGGCCACCACGGGATTCGGCCGGTGTGGGATTCTTCGCGGTCGAAAAAGCCGAGCTGACGCGAAACCCGGTCAAGCTGCCGGAAGCTGCCCACGACGTCGGTGAGCAACGAATTTTCGGTCTTCAAATGCTTTTCCAGACTCTGCAGTCTTCGCCGGCCGGTGTTGTCCGCAGTCATGGTTGCATGCTCCCCGCGTGTTTTTTATCGATTCGATCGAAATTTTCAAGACGATATCAGATACAAGAGAAATGTCAATGGTTTGGGGAATTTCGAATCGTCTCCCGAAAAAAGTTCGACCCTATCGGGAACAGATTCGCTACTCCGCAAAGCCAAGCCTGCCGAAGCAGCGTGGCAGATGGAAGTTCAATTCGTCGACCGGGGACCAGGCGCCCCAGTGGGGATGGGACGTGTCGTCGCCACACTTGTAGAAATTAGCGTGCCACACGCTCTCTTTTTCAATAACGATCGGACCGAGGTAGTCTTCGAACAGGGCAAACGGGATGAAGAATTCGATACGCCAGGTGGTTTCAACAGATAATTCCGGCTCGACCACCGTCGGCATCGAGTGGAAAATGCGGAGGCGGCGGGAGTCTGTTTCAGATAGATGCGTACAGGCCTTGAAGCCATCGTGCACGCGTGTCGAATCGGTGATGTATGACGCCAGTAAAGCACCGCCGCAATTGATCTCGAAGTTAAAATAGCCGCTTTCGGGTTTTGGTTGGACGAAGAATTCCACACAACTGTCTTTGTAAACCGGGTCCTGAAAGCGGGTCCGGAGGCACCGCACATAGTTGTCGTGCACCTGAAACATGCCGAAGAGCCCATCGAGGTCATAGACGAGCTTGGCCTGCGTGACCGGGCGGTGCCGGCTTCCTTCCGGCCGGAAGCAGGCGATGGTCAGGCAGGGTACCTCGCTCCAGGCCGAACCATCCCACAGCCCCAGCAATTCGGGGCGACGCCTGACCCGAGAGACAGGGTAAAATGGGTTTTTCATCCGGTTTGCCATATGGATTGACTCCACGCTTTGAATCACACGGCACGTTGAGACGCCCTTGCTTACGCAGGTATAGGTATTAAGATAAAATTTTTGGACTGCGTTATCGGTCGTCGGCGTATTACAATACAGCCTCCTTCCTCTATCCTTGCCCCAAACTTTATCTTAAAGCCTATAGATCGGCGAGCAGAAGCAATTGCATATCACAATCGACGGGGCACTGCCAGCACCGCACCTTGAGGAAAAAAATAAAAAGGACTTGGATGAGATCCAAGTCCTCGCTTTTATTGGTACGCCCGGCTGGATTCGAACCAGCGGCTTTCAGCTCCGGAGGCTGACGCTCTATCCCCTGAGCTACGGGCGCATGGTGAGATAAGAGGTAACCGTGAGTTAATGGATTGCGGGTCGAATGTCAAGCATCGAAATCGTAACGGGCCGGAATAGGCACTGTGGAACGGCTGTGCAATGAGCCACAAATATGGTCGACCTGATTTGAGCGTCAGGCTTGGTTAAATCGGCTCCGGCGGCGCCTGGTTTTCCAGTGCGGCCTTGGCTTCACCGACCACATAGAGAGACCCGGCGATGCAGACGACATCATCGGGTGCTGCAGAGTTGATGGCGTGGGACACGGCTGCGGCTACATCCGGGATGACGCTCCAATCGGCGGTCAGTTCGCTTGCCGCCGGGATCAGTTTCTCCGGCGGCAGGGCGCGGTCGATCTTGGGACGCGTCAGAATAACCCGCCGGCAGTGCGGCACCAGGGCTGAGAGAATTTCTCGATAGGGTTTGTCATCCAGGATGCCGATGACCAGTGTGATGGCGCGGCCGGCAAGACCGGTTTTGAGATATCGGCCCAGTGCTCGGGCGGCGATCAGGTTGTGGGCACCATCGAGCAGGGTCAGCGGCCGGTCCAGAACCTGCTCCAGACGGCCCGGCCAGCGCGTCTCGGCGAGTCCCTTCTGCAGGCATTCCGGATCTATGGTGCCGATTACCGGTGATAGAACTTCGCAGGCCGCCAACGCCAGGGCGGTGTTTTCCAGCTGGTGACCGCCCCTGAGAACGGTCTTTAGCCCCTGCCAACGAACGGTAAGGCCGGAGTAGGTAACCGTGTCCGCGGCGCTGCGACGCATCCGGAAATCCTTGCCCAGGCGGAACAGCTGTGCGGAGTGCTTTTCTGCGACCGATTCGACCACTGCGATGGCCGTCTTTTGTCGGACGGCCGTGACGACCGGCACTCCCGTTTTGATGATACCGGCCTTTTCGCCGGCGATTTGAGAAATCCTGCGGCCGAGATACTCGCGGTGCTCCAAAGAAACGTTGGTGATAATCGATAGGGCCGGATGAATGATGTTGGTCGCATCGAGCCGGCCGCCCATGCCGGTTTCGACAACGGCCCAATCGACCCTCCGGCATTTGAATTCATGGAAGGCCATGGCGGTCGCGAACTCGAAGAAGGTCGGTTCGCGGTCGACCTTTGCTGCGGCTTTGACGGCCCGATAGGCAGACAATACGTTCTCGTCGCTTATCGGTTGCCGATCGACCACAATTCTCTCGTTGAATCGCACCAGGTGAGGCGATGTGTACAGACCGGTCCGCAAGCCACAGGCATTCAGGATCGAGGCCAGGGTGGCGGCTACGGAACCCTTGCCGTTGGTTCCAGCTACGTGAATGGCATTGAAGTGTTCCTGGGGATTGCCCAAACCGGCCAGTATGCGACGGATGGTGTCGAGGCCGAGCTTGATACCAAAGCGCCGCAGCGCATACATTTCATTCAAGCAGGTTTGATAAGAATCGCCCATGGACGTGATGATAAAAAACCCGGCGGGATTTTCCCCCGCCGGGTTCGAAACAAATGGCATGGATCTTTAACGGCGATACCGGTTTTTTCGCGCAACGGCCAATCGTTCTCTTCGCAAGGCTTCCCGCGCTTTTCTACGGCGGAACTCACTCGGTTTTTCATAACTCTTTTTCAGCTTAAGCCGTTTGAAGAGGCCGTCATTTTGAATCTTCTTCTTCAGGATGCGCATGGCCTTTTCAATATCGTTGTCGTAGACCTTGACTGTGATTTCCTTCAACTATCTCGCCCCCTTCTGTCCATCGAGCGGCATTTTGCGCTGCAGTGCGAATCGATGGTTGGTCAATTTGTCCAAGTCTTCAATAAACAAGCACATATAACTCAAGCATTCCTGATGCGCAAGTAAAAAATAATCACCTCCAGAAATATTTCCATTCGGCGCCGCAATGTCCTCGCCCAGTAAACCGACGACAGGGCCGCCGAATCGTACATAATTGACTTGACAGGTCTGCGGGTTTTGGGTCATATGGAGCCCACTGCCACTGTGCGCATCAACTAAACCGGCTCGATTGCCGTTGACGCAGCCCCTCCGGTGAGGACTGCGTTTTACCCCGGACGTTGTCTTTTTAATAGTTTCCGTGAAGGCGGGCGAAAATGTAGAGGACACGTTTGGATAAGGTCGACTTAATAAAAAGGAGGAAAAAAGATGCGTCTGATTTTGTTGGGTGGCCCCGGAGCGGGCAAAGGAACCCAGGCCAATTACATTAAGGAAAGATACCAGATACCGCAGATTTCCACTGGCGACATGCTCCGGGCGGCCGTAAAGGCCGGGACCGAACTGGGCAAGAAAGCCAAGGCGGTTATGGATTCCGGCGGACTCGTGCCGGACGATGTCATTATCGGGCTGGTTAAGGAACGGATCACACAGCCCGATTGCAAGAAAGGGTTTTTGTTCGATGGTTTCCCGCGGACGATACCGCAGGCGGATGCCATGAAGGATGCCGGTGTTGCAATCGACGCCGTGGTCGACATTGATGTGCCGGACCAGGAGATCATCAAGCGCATGAGCGGTCGGCGGGTTCACTTGGCCAGCGGCCGCACCTATCACATCACCTTCAACCCGCCTAAAGTTGAAGGCAAGGACGATGTCACAGGCGAGCCGCTGATCCAACGGGACGACGACAAGGAGGAGACGGTTCGCAAGCGCCTCGAAGTGTACCACAACCAGACCGAACCCCTGATCGGTTATTACAAGAAGTGGGAGGCTTCCGGCGGTGCGGCCGCCCCGAAATACATCCGTATCGAAGGCATCGGCAAGGTCGATGAAATTCGGGACAATATTTTCAAGAAGCTGGACGCCGTCAAGTCCGATTAATGCCATACCCACCCGCAAAAAAGGTTTCTTTCGGTAAAGAAGAAACCTTTTTTATTGTACAGTGTTCGTTCAGGAATGGTCGATTTCGGCCCCGATCAAGGCCGCAGCGATTTTGCAACCGCCCCGCAATAATGACGGGATCTTCGACAGGCGCAGCTGCGATACGTTGAGGACTGCAAAGAGCGAGAACACCGGCCCGGTGAAGAAAGCTGCCTTTTATGGATGGACACTGCGCCCAGCGGTGCGCCGGTCAGCGCAGCGCTGTCGGCCGGCGTTGCAGCATCTTTTTAACCCGGCGGATCGCTTCATCTTTTGTTTGCAGGCGACCGGCGAGACGGTCGGCTTCGACGCGGGTCAGCAGAGACTTGAAAAAAGGAGCGGGTTGCAGCCCGAGTAGATCGATCAGATCCCTTCCGGTCAGAAGCGGTGGTGAGTTTTTGCGGGGCAAGAATTCGGTGAAATAACGCCGCAGCAAACCTTGCGCAAAGCCGGCGAATGTCTTTTCCTGATCTCCGATTTCGCAGGTTCCACCGGCAGCATCGGCTACAGCGTGAATTAAAAGATCCGGTGTTTTTTCAGCACCCATTATAAAAAAGCGGCTGACCGCCCTGTCGGACAACCGTTTGCGTCGGTGAGCCTCGAACAGCAAAAGCGGCCATCGGTGTTTTCGAGCGATGAAATCGACGTAATGCGTTTGACGGTTGGACATTTTAAACCGTGCGCAGATTGTTTTCACGGCGTCGCTGTCAACGGGGGCTCTCTGAAACCGACGCAAATTATTCCGGTCGGCCGACGGTCGAACGAGTTCGTGCAACAGGATCGCAAATTTCAAAATGGCGGCCGGGACAGAGGCCAACGTCCACACTACCGGATCGATATCGCAAGGGATGACGGGTCGCGGGTCGGCCAGCAGGGTTTCGATTGCGGAAAAGGCCTTCAGGGTGTGCTGGAAGCGGTCACAGCGCGGTTTTTGACCCGGCCGCTCGTTGCGTAATGCCACAAATTCGGGAAGCATGGCCGACAGCAGACCGCAGTCTGCCATTTGGGTGATCGCTTCTGCCGCATGGCCCGTTTCCAGAATCTTCAGCAGTTCATCGCGGATCCTTTCACCGGCCGGCTTTGTGATGAGGATGGCTTGGTCTCGAACGGCCGCAGTGGTTTCGGGTGTCACCTCAAACCGGAGAACGGCCGCCATCCGAAAGGCTCGGATCAGGCGTATCGGGTCTTGCTCGAAGGCCGAGCGAGACACCATCCGGACCCGGCCGGCGGCCAGGTCGGCTCTGCCGTTGCACAGGTCGATGATATCTCCGCCGGCCAAATCGATCGCAATAGCGTTTATGGTAAAATCACGGCGCTGCAGGTCTTCCGAGATGGACCGCCCGGCAACGGCCGAGACGTCTATAATCTGGGAACCGCTTACGATGCGATAGAGCATCAGTCCCGGTTTACCCAGCGGCACCAGGCGACCGCCGGTGTGCGCTGCCAGCCGCAGGGCAAAGGTGCGTGGGTTCCCGGCTATGGCGAGGTCGAGATCGAGTGGCCTGCGACCGAGCAGAAGGTCTCTGACCGACCCGCCGACAAGATAGACCTGGCGCGGCAGTGTCACGGGGAAAGTTCCCTGCGACCAGGGCAGTTTGAGGATCGAGGGCAACGACGGCATTATCTTATGGCCGGAGAAGAAAAGTTTTTTTACCGAACCGATCCGTGTCCGCCGGTTTGGTGTCCATCGGCGGAAGACCGGCAGCTTATAACCGAAATGGCTCCAACATTAGATCATACAGCAAATGCCACCTGTTCGTCTACCAGCCAACGACCGGCTGATCATCCGCGATGTGGATCGATCAGACAGTGCCGCTTGCTGGAAAAAAGGTCTGAGGCACCCCGTACAATTTGGCGAAAAAACGAAGGAAAAACCTTGACACTTAGCCGGTTGTGGTATACAAATATAGAACCAAGGTTTAACCCGCCAGTTGGAGAAAAAATCATAGTCGTTCTTCTATAACTATCACTCTATATCCTCCAGCATTATCGAAATGTCCATTTCCGTATTTTACCGGTACAGAACTGGTTCATAACTCAGCAGGCGTTCGTCCCTTTCTCGACCACGTTTGCCCTTGCGCCGAAATTCTTATGAAAGAAAAACCCGGAAACGGGAAAAAGTGTCGTATCACCTTTGTAACCAAAGGAATCTTGGTTTATTGCAAAGTATTTACAATGGGTTGTATGCCAATCATAACGACAATAATGGGGATCCGAATTAATGAACATTGCAGAGCTTAAAGAGAAGAAAATCAGTGAACTGGCCCGGATGGCAAAGGAATTCAACATCGAAGGCGCCGCCGGTATGCGCAAGCAGGAACTCATGTTTGCCCTGCTGCAGCGGCAAATCGAGAAAAACGGTCTCATTTACGGCCAAGGCACCCTGGAAATTCTGCCCGACGGTTTTGGGTTTTTGCGTTCACCGGATTACAATTACCTGCCGGGTCCCGACGACATCTATGTATCACCCTCTCAGATCCGTCGCTTCAATTTGCGTACCGGTGACACGGTATCGGGCCAGATTCGGCAGCCGAAAGAAACTGAACGCTATTTTGCGCTGTTGAAGGTCGAGGCCATCAACTTCGAAGACCCGGAGGTGGCCCGGGATAAGATTCTGTTCGACAACCTGACACCGCTGTATCCGAACCGCAAGATGAACATCGAGGACGGCGCCGACAATTATTCGACGCGCATCATGGATCTATTGACACCTATCGGCTTTGGCCAGCGCGGGCTGATCGTGTCCCCGCCGCGTTCCGGAAAAACGATGCTGCTCCAAAGCATCGCCAACAGCATTATTGCCTCCCACAAAGAGGTGGTCCCATTCGTTCTTCTGATCGATGAACGACCGGAGGAAGTGACCGACATGGAGCGGACGGTAAAAGCCGAGGTCATCAGTTCCACATTCGACGAACCCGCAGAACGGCATGTCCAGGTAGCCGAAATGGTGATCGAAAAGGCCAAACGCCTGGTGGAACATAAAAAGGACGTGGTCATTTTGCTCGACAGTATTACGCGACTGGCCCGGGCCTACAACTCCGTGATGCCGCCCAGCGGAAAAATTCTCTCCGGCGGTGTCGATTCCAATGCCCTGCAGCGTCCCAAGCGGTTTTTCGGT
This sequence comes from Desulfobacteraceae bacterium, assembly GCA_029287875.1. Taxonomy (GTDB): domain Bacteria; phylum Desulfobacterota; class Desulfobacteria; order Desulfobacterales; family SG8-13; genus JARFQH01. The sequence continues at coordinate 9,518 of JARFQH010000234.1, forward strand.
GCAGCTCGCAATATCGAAGAGGGCGGTTCCCTCACGATCGTCGCTACCGCCCTGGTCGACACCGGCAGCCGGATGGACGAAGTCATTTTTGAGGAATTCAAAGGCACCGGTAACATGGAAATAGCGCTCGATCGGCGATTGGCCGACAAGCGTGTGTTCCCGGCCATAGACATCAAGAAGTCCGGCACCCGCAAGGAAGAGCTGCTCCTCAAGGAAGAGATCTTGAACCGGGTCTGGATATTGAGAAAATTGCTTTCCTCTCTGAATCCGGTCGACAGCATGGAATTTCTACTTGAAAAAATGAGCGGAACCGCCGATAATAAACTTTTTCTCGCATCGATGAATGCCTAGTTGGCACAATAGGGGGTTGAAATTAATATGAAAACAGACATCCATCCCGACTATTTCCAGACGACCATCAAGTGTGCCTGCGGTAACGAGATCGCAGTCGGTTCGACCAAGCAGGATATCCGGGTCGAAATTTGTTCGAAGTGCCATCCGTTTTTCACCGGAAAACAGAAACTAATCGACACCGCCGGCCGGATCGAACGGTTCCGCAAGAAGTACGAGAAATTTCAAAAAGACAAAAACGAATAAGACGACCCGTCTCAGCGCTTCTTCCTCGTTTGTCAAAACCACGACACACACGCTGTTGGACCCAGGTTATCGCGTACACCCCGCAAGGGTGTTTGCGGGCGTTGGTGTGATTCGTGGTTTTGTGCGTGGGATGTTGTGAAATCAGCAGTTTGTTACGACCGTCTTCTTCCAACAACCAGCGCCCCGGTGGGTCGCCGGCGGTTGCTTGGGTTTCATGCGGCTTAGAACTCGGCGTTCAAAATACACCGTTATTTTTGAGTGAGCCCTGAGAGGATTGAGAACAATGTTCGGTAATCTCGAGGGTGTTGAAGAAAGATTTCAGGAAATCGAAAATCTTTTGGGAGACCCCGATATCATCAAAGACCAGGTGACCTACCAGAAGCACGTCCGTGAACATGCGGAACTGAACAAGATCGTGACGGTCTACCGGGCGTACAAGAAGATCCTGGCGGACATAGAGGAAAGCCAAGCTCTGCTGCAAGACGGGGATGCCGACATCAAGGAACTGGCACGGGAGGAACTCGCCGAACTGCGGCGCCGCGAGGACGAACTCGAACAGGATCTGCGTCTGCGTCTGCTGCCAAAAGATCCGAACGATGAAAAGAACGTTGTGCTGGAAATCCGGGCCGGAACCGGTGGAGAAGAGGCGGCCCTTTTCGCGGCCGATCTCTTTAGGATGTACGATCGCTACGCCGAGAGCAGAAATTGGAAGGTCGAGGTGCTGACCCATCACCCAACCGGTGTCGGCGGGATGAAGGAAATCATTGCCTTGGTGCAGGGCAGGGGAGCCTACAGCGTTCTGAAGTACGAGAGCGGCACTCACCGGGTGCAGCGTGTACCGACGACCGAGACCCAGGGCCGCATCCACACCTCGGCCGTGACCGTGGCGGTTCTGCCCGAGGCCGAAGATGTCGAGGTGGAGATCGATCCCGGCGATTTGAAAGTAGACGTCTTTCGTTCGTCCGGCCCCGGCGGTCAAAGCGTCAACACCACCGATTCGGCCGTGCGTATCACCCATCTGCCGAGCGGACTGGTGGTGACTTGCCAGGACGAAAAGTCGCAATTGAAGAACAAGAACAAGGCCTTGAAGGTCCTGCGCGCCCGCTTGCTGGACCGAATGACGAGCGAACAAGACGAAGAGCGCTCTCAGCAACGCAAAAATCAGGTCGGCAGCGGCGATCGCAGCGAGAGGATCCGGACCTACAACTACCCCCAGGGCCGGGTCACGGATCACCGCATCGGCCTCACGCTTTACCGGCTCGAGAGCATTCTGCAGGGCGATATTCAGGAAATTGTTCAGGAATTGACAACCCACTACCAGTCTCAGGCACTTCAAAATGCGGAACTCGGCAGCCTCCAGCGGTGATGACTGGACGATCATCAAACTGCTCGGGTGGACCACTTCCTACTTCGCATCCCGCGCGATCGAAAGTCCGAGAGCCGGTGCGGAAATTCTTCTGGCCCATACACTGAACCTCCAGCGGGTGGACCTTTATCTGCGCTACGACCAACCCCTGATGCAGACGGAACTCGAACGCTACAAGGCACTGATCCGACGGCGGGTCCGACGTGAACCGGTGGCCTATATAACAGGGTGCCGCGAATTCTGGTCGATGAACCTGACGGTATCCGGTGATGTGCTGATACCGCGTCCCGAGACAGAATGCCTGGTCGAACAGGTACTGGCCGAACTGTCAACGGAAGACAACGCCGAGCCTTCGCATATTCTCGAACTGGGAACCGGCTCCGGGGCGATCATATTGGCCTTGGCATCCAGCCTGCGCCGCAGTGTTTGTTTTGCTTCCGACGTTTCCGAGCGGTCGGTGCAGGTGGCGCGTGAGAATGCGCGCAGGCACGGACTGGACGGCCGTATTCATTTTTTTTGCGGTGACTGGACCCGCCCGTTGCGGTTTAAAGGCCCCTCTTTCGACGTGATCGTATCCAATCCGCCCTACATCCCCACCGGTCAAATCAAGACGCTTGAGCCTGAGATTCATCTATACGAACCGCTCCGGGCGCTGGATGGAGGAGATGACGGGCTGGTGAGCGTGCGGCGGCTCATCACGCAGGTCCACCGTTTTCTGCGGCCGGGCGGACGCCTTTTGCTCGAAATTGGACACGATCAGCAGGAGGCTATCCGTCAAATCGCGGCGACCGCGAGACAATACGAGGACCCGCTTTTCACCAAAGACTACGCGGGCTACAACCGTGTCGTCAAAATAAGAAAAAAAGCTTCCGAACCTTGCACAATACGGTGACACTCCGGCACCCTGACGGCTGTTTTATTCAACAGGAAGGCCGTATAAAAAATTGTTGCGCATCAGGGGCCATTTTGTTAAAAGTGAAAGATTTTTTATTTCGTGTTCGTTTACAAACTGCCGCATTCGTTTCAGGTTGGCAAATCGGATCTTTTGGTGCTCCCCGCGACTTTGTGGGGCGTATGCCCTGCCTTAGCGGTATTTTTCTATTAGATACAATGAGTTGCGACTTCAGCCCGGGCCGATACCGCCACTGGGGTCGTTGTTTGCCGACGGACACCACTTCACACGTCTTTGGACTTTTTTCCCGGTGCTTTCACGAATGGTGAAAGTGGGAAAGAGGGCAGAAAAAGGCGGTGGGAAAAAACCAACCAAAGAGGAGAAAACCATGGCTTATGTCACAATGAAGGAACTGCTCGAAGCCGGTGTCCATTTCGGCCACCAGACCAAACGCTGGAACCCGAAAATGAAACCTTACATCTTCGGCGCCCGCAACGGCATCTACATCGTCGATCTGCAAAAAACCGTCCGCATGTTCAAGACGGCCTACGATTTTATCATCGATACGGCGGCCGCCGGCAAATCGGTGCTTTTCGTCGGGACAAAGAAACAGGCCCGCGAGTCGATCTATGAAGAGTCCAACCGCTGCGAGATGTTTTACGTCCACAACCGCTGGTTGGGGGGAATGTTGACGAACTTTCAGACGATCAAGAAAAGTATCGACCGCCTCAACTACCTGAACGAAATTATGAACGACGGCTCCATCAATCTTTTTCCCAAGAAAGAACGACTGAAGCTCGAAAAGGAACGCGTCAAACTCGACGCCAATCTCGGCGGCATTCGCAATATGAGTCAGATTCCCGGGGCGCTGTTCGTCGTGGATCCAAAAAACGAAGCCATCGCCGTTAGGGAAGCTCAGCGGCTGAACATACCGATCGTTGCGATTGTCGACACCAACTGCGATCCGGACCACATCGACTATGCCATTCCGGGAAACGATGACGCCATCCGCGCCATCCGGCTGATCACTTCCCGAATTGCCGATGCTTGTGTCGAAGGTCGGGAACGCCTCGCGGAAAAGCGGCGCGCGGAAGTCGACAAGGCCGAGGAAGAAGTTCCCGAGGTGACGGCCGCCAGTGCGGACCTCAAGCCGGGTGAAAGAAAAGTCATTTCCGACGGCACCGAAGGCCCGGTGGTTGAAATCATCAGAAGAGCGCCCCCTCAGGCCGAAGAGCAGGCCGAAAATGCCGATTCAGCCGAAACGATTATAGCAGAAGATACAGGAGAATAAGAAATGGCCACGATCAGTGCGGACCTCGTTAAACAACTCCGGGAAAAAACCGGGGCCGGAATAATGGACTGCAAGAACGCACTCGCCGAAAACACGGGTGACATGGAAAAGGCCGTCGAATACCTGCGCAAGAAAGGTTTGGCGACGGCCGCCAAACGGGCCGGCCGTGCGTTGTCGGAAGGAACCATCCAATCCTACATTCACATGGGCGGCAAATTGGGGGTGATGGTCGAAGTGGGCTGCGAAACCGACTTCGTCGCCAAGAACGAGGATTTTCAGGACTTTGCCCGTAATATCGCCATGCACATCGCTGCAACCAATCCGCTCGGTATCCGTCCCGAAGAAATCCCGCAGGAGATCATCGACAAGGAGATGGAGATTTACATGGCCCAGGCCAAGGAGACCGGCAAACCGGAAAATATCCTCGAGAAGATCGCCCAGGGTAAATTGCAGAAGTTCATCAAGGAAAATTGCCTTATGGACCAGCCCTATGTGCGCAATCCGGACATGACGGTAGCCGATCTCTTGAACGAGTTGATTGCAAAGATCGGTGAAAACATCACGGTCAAACGCTTCACACGCTTTCAGGTCGGCGAAGCCTGATCGGGACATCCAAGGGCCGTTTTCATTCGGCGGCGCTTCGGCGTACCGTCCATCGTTGCGGCGGTACGCTCACCGTGTTAAGGGTCACGGTAAGAAATAATTCCACAAGATTGCGCCGGATTTGGGTTCGTCTGCAAGGCACATCCAGCGGCGCATATCGAGATACGTGTCGGTGGATGTAACGCAGTAGACGATCCAAAAGACAAGCAAGATGTGGAATTATTTCTTGCTGGGGCCCTAAGATAAAGTGCCCCCGGTGGCACACGTTGCACTGC
>JARFQH010000281.1 GCA_029287875.1 Desulfobacteraceae bacterium
GCTGTCCCGGGAACGCGCCGTGCCGTTGAAAATCTTGCCGACCGCCAGCCGGCCCAGGTAATCCGAATAGCCGAGGTCCGACACCCGCATCTGGAACGGCGCCGCGGGGTTGTGGGACGGACCGGGAATCGCCGTCAAAACCGTGTCCAGAAGCTCGTGCAGGTTTTTTCCCTTTTCATTAATACTCTTCTGAGCAATGCCCTCGCGGCCGATGGCGTAGAGCAGGGGAAATTCGAGTTGATCGTCGGTGGCGTTCAGGTCGATCAATAAATCGTAGATTTCATCCAGGACCTCCTCGGGTCTGGCGTCCTGTCGATCGATTTTATTGATGACCACGATGATCTTCAGACCGGCTTCAAGGGCCTTTTTCAGAACGAAGCGGGTCTGTGGCAGCGGGCCTTCGGAGGCGTCGACGAGCAGAATGGCACCGTCGGCCATGGACAGGGCCCTTTCGACTTCACCACCGAAATCCGCATGTCCGGGCGTATCGATGATGTTGATCCGAACATTCTGCCATCTAACCGAGCAGTTCTTGGCCGCGATGGTAATGCCGCGCTCCCGCTCCAGATCCATCGTGTCCATGAGGCGATCGTCGACCGTCTGATTGTCCCTGAATAGACCGCTCTGCCGGAAAATGGCATCGACCAGAGTGGTCTTACCGTGGTCGACGTGGGCAATGATGGCGATATTTCTCACGCTGTCGTTTGTCAGTGCTGCGGTCATGGTTCATGCCTTCCAACAAAACAGGCAGAGCCGTCATTTGACTCTGCCTCAAAGATCGGTTGAACACCTGCGGCGGGGCTGTGTTTGATCCGTCGGGCTAACATATCCCGCCAGCGAAGCGGAAACTAAGGTGCGATCGGGTTGCGGTTGCAGCTGCCGGGTTATCCTCGGACAAGCACAGGTGTTAAATGAGCGTCCACAGATGCATTAAATGTGTCAGTAGAATTTAGAGTGCTTTGACATTTAAGGCCTTCTGACCACGCGGGGTCAGTTCAACTTCAAATGAGACGCGATCAGATTTCCGTAATCCGAAGTGTCCTTCGAAATCGACATTATTTTTGTGAAAAAAGATCTCGTTTCCGTCTTCGGCTTCGATAAAACCGTATCCTTTATCCTCACTGTACCATTTGATTCTGCCCTCAGCCATTATAATGGTGCTCCTTTCTCGAGGATACCAGTGAACAGGTGTCAGGAGGTGATTTCGGGATCAGTCCGGCCACATATCAATCAGTATGGGGTGACAGCACCATTTATCCCAAATATATTTCCCTATAAATGCACACAGCCTACTTGATATAAATATAATGATTAAAAACGATTTTAAAACCTTGCACTTATATCCGAATGGCGTAGAGATGTCAAATGCCGCATAAACGATATTTAGGGTTCACGAACGAACTTGACAAGAACGCCTGCGATCGATACGAAAACCCTATCTCACCGAAACACTTGAATTCCAAATGAGGGTCACGGTAAGAAATAATTCCATAAGATTGCGCCGGATTTGGGTTCGTCTCCAAGGCACATCCAGCGGCGCATATCGAGATACGTGTCGGTGGATGTAACGCAGTAGACGATCCAAAAGACAAGCAAGATGTGGAATTATTTCTTTCTGGGGCCCTATAAACCGCACAGGAGACGTCGATGCTCACCGAACCTTACGCATCTTTATATGAACGCCTATCCGTTGTTATTCCGCCAAAGCGGTTGATTGTCGACCCGCTGCGAACCCTGGCCTACGGTACGGATGCCAGCTTCTATCGCCTGATCCCGAAAATCATCGTCAAAGTCGAAACCGAAGCCGAAACCACGGCTGTGTTAGCGGCCTGCCGCGCGTTTCAAGTCGCCGTCACTTTCAGGGCCGCGGGCACCAGCCTCTCCGGCCAGGCCGTGAGCGATTCGGTCCTGATGGTTTTGGGCCCCGAGGGGTGGCGCGATTATCACATCAGCCCGGACCTGGGCGAAATCACCCTCGGCGCGGGTATTCTGGGTGCCGAAGCAAATGGTTACCTGGCCCCGCACGGCAAGAAGATCGGGCCGGACCCGGCTTCAGTCAACTCGGCCAAGATCGGCGGTATCGTTTCCAACAATGCCTGCGGAATGGCCAGCGGTGTCGAAGACAACAGCATGGGCACGGTTACGGGTATGCGCATCATTTTCTCGGACGGCACGGTCCTGGACACACGCGACGAGGAGAGCCGCAACGCGTTTATCAAAAACCGGGCGGACATTATCGATCGGGTGGCCGGCCTCGCCCGAGACCTCAAGGACGACCCGGAAACCATGGCGCGTATCCGACGGAAGTATCAGATCAAGAACACCACCGGATACAGCGTCAACGCCCTGATCAATTATGACGACCCGATCGACATGATCCAACACCTGATGATCGGAGCGGAAGGAACGTTGGGGTTTATCGCCGAGGTCACCTTCCGCACGCTCGACGAACCGAAAAACAAAGCAACCGCGTTAATGCTCTTTCCGGACATCGCCAGGGCCTGTGAAGCGGTCTGGCTGTTGAAAGAATGCCGCGTGAGTGCCGCCGAACTGATGGACCGGGCGGCGCTCCGCTCGGTGGAAGACAAACCCGGCATGCCGCCCTACATCAAGACTCTCGCAGGATCTGTTACCGCCCTTTTAGTCGAGACCGCTGCCGCCGATCCCGAAAGCCTGCAAGGACAAATAGAGGCGATCAATTCAAAATTCGACGGTTTCGCCATGGCCCGTAAATTCGAGTTCTCGACCGATCCCGATCAGGCGGCAGCCCTGTGGAACATCCGCAAGGGTCTGTTCCCGTCGGCCTGCATCGGTCGCCAGAAAGGAACGACGGTCATCATCGAGGACATCGCCGTACCGATCGAACATCTCAGGGATTGTCTGCTCGAACTGCAGGAACACTTCAAACGCTACGACTATGAAGACACCATCATCTGGGGGCACGTCTTCGACGGCAACGTTCACTTCGTGCTGACGCTCGACTTCGCGGACGCCGGAGAAATCTCGAAATACAAGGCCTTCATGGACGATATCGTCACGATGGTGGTAGACAAATACGACGGCTCATTGAAGGCCGAACACGGTACCGGCCGCAACATGGCACCCTTCGTGAAGCGGGAGTGGGGCAACCGGGTATACGCCGTCATGCGCGAGATCAAGGCCATATTCGACCCGGACAACATGCTCAACCCCGGCGTCATCATCAACCCCGATCCGGAAGCCCATATCAAACATTTCAAACCGATGCCGAAGGCCCACGACATTGTCGACACCTGCATCGAATGCGGTTTCTGCGAGCGCAGCTGCATGTCGCACGACTTTACCCTTTCGGCGCGTCAGCGCATCGTCGTCTATCGGGAGATGACGCGGCTCGCCGCTTCGGGAGAGGACCCCGAACGGCTCGCGGAGCTGAAAGGGGAATATGATTACTATGGCGACCAGACCTGTGCAGCCGACGGGCTCTGCGCCCTCACCTGCCCGGTGGAGATCGACACCGGAAAAATGATCAAGGCGCTGCGGACGGATCAACTCACGCCGACCGCCCGTCGAGTGGGCCAAAGCGTGGCCGGATGGATGGATTTTGTCACCGAAGCCGGCCGTATCGGGCTCGCCGTGCTCGACAAGACGCATGCCCTGCTGGGAACCGAGCGGATGACAGCCCTGACCAGTACGGCGCGTCGACTGTCCCGCAATCGACTGCCACTCTGGACACCGGCCATGCCTGGAGCAGCGGCCAGGCTAAAACCGAAAAACGGTGGACGACCTGGCCCGAACGCGGCGGTCTATTTTCCGTCCTGCATCAACCGGACCATGGGGCCTGCCAGGGGAAGCGAAGCGGTCTCTCTGACTCACAAGACCGAAGAGTTGTTTCTAAAAGCCGGATATGAGGTCATATATCCCGAACGGATGAACCGCTTGTGCTGCGGCATGCCGTTTGCCAGCAAGGGTATGGACGCTGCGGCAGCAGACAAGGCCCGCGAACTCGGCGAAGCCCTGCTGGCGGCCTCCGACAACGGCCGCCTTCCAATTCTCTGCGACATGAGCCCGTGTTTGTATCACATGAAGCAGACGCTGGATAAGCGTCTGCGGCTTTACGAACCGGTCCGGTTCACCCTGACCTATCTTGTGGACAAACTCGAATTCAAAAAAATCCCGCAAACAATCGCTATTCACACGGTTTGCAGTGCCAAAAAAATGGGACTCGAAGCCGATTTTCGGCGGCTGGCGGAGATGTGCGCCGCCAAGGTGGTTGCACCGGACATCATCTGTTGCGGCTTTGCCGGTGACCGGGGCTTCACCGTGCCCGAGCTAAACAGCTTCGGACTCAGGCGGCTGAAACAACAGCTGCCGCCGGAGGTCAGCCATGGGTACGCGACCAGCCGAACCTGCGAGATCGGACTCTCTGAACACGGCGGAATCGATTACACTTCCATCCTCTATCTGGTCGACCGCTGCACCCGGCCCAAATAAAAAAGGGGTAAGCGTTCACAGGGCACCACATCTGCTTTGTTGCCGGGCACTTGAAGTACAAAAGTACGTCTGCGCGCCCGACGCCTTGCATCTGCGGCACCCTGTAAACGCTTACAATTACGTGGTTTGAAGCGCATCGGACTTTGCAACCCTGTGAACGGTTACAAAAAGGGCGGCATCGATGCCGCCCTTTTTTTATGAGTCAGTTGCTGCCTGCAGCTCTTTAAATCCTGTGGCTGAAGAGATTCCTGAAGTGGAAAACGCGGATCAGGTCCCTGCGAAATTTTACATTTTTCGCGTGGTGGCCCTGGAAATTGATGCCGCATTCATAAATTCCGGGGGTAATTTTGCGGGAATAAACCACCTGACCCTTGATCTCCATCATTTTGTCTTCTAAGTCCTTGGCCAGTATCAGAACATATTTTGAATCGATGGCCCTGCTCGTTTCGATAAGTATCCCATTCTGGCTGATGTTGATCGTTTTCCCGACGCCCTGCCCTATTTTTGCACCTTTCTTATTTAGGAGAAAATAGGAGACCAGTGAACTTGTCGCGACCCGCGGATACCGTCGTCTTTCAGGAAAAGCCATGGCAGCGACACCTCACTCCAAACTTCCGATGAACCCCTGGGCCATCGAAAGCTCGTAGTTCAAAGAGTAAAGCGTATCGACGATGGCGCATTGAAAATCATCGTCGGGCATCAAAACCAACTTTTCGTCATCATGACGGCGAGGGCCTTTGATGACAAAATCGAGGCAATCCGGGCAGGTCACGTTATATTCAGCAAACAGAATGAGGTTGCCGTTGAATACATGTTGTCTGAAGTTGACCTCGTTCGCCAGGTGGCTGCAGACTCGCCATGTTCTCGATTGGCGGTTCAATTCTTTCCGGGAGGCGTTTTGGTTGCCGAATCGCAGATTGAGTTCAAAAAGGGGATCGAATATCTGCCCTTGTAATTCCTTGTCGGTCAAGGCCGATGATTCCTTTTCCATTTTCAAGAAAGCCGCCTCGCCGCCCAGCATGTTGTTTTCGTTGCAGTCATGACAGAAAACATGGCTGTCGAAAACTACAAAGTACCGATTCCGCAGATAATTAGTGATAAATTTTTCAGGCGTATCGAGATGGTTGCAAATCAGCCAAGTTTTGACGCCATTTGACCGCTGAGGCAGTTCTATCTTCGAGTCACCGATCGAAACGAAGTGGCCGTTTTCTGTTTCGAATAAAAATGATTTTCCGATCGGAAGAGCCCCTGCAACCGTTTTTTTTCTGTCGTACTTGATAACACATCGAACCGTTCGGTCGACGAACGCTCCCATTCAGTTACCTCCGCATTGGGTGTTGGGTGACAGCCATCTCACCAAGCACATCGCTTACACAAAAAAAAGCCACGCCACCTGACAGGAGGTACCTTGGCTTTTTATCTGGAAATTCCAGGCAACCCGGCCGTCTTCGTAAGACCCGTGGCTTTCCGTCCCCCGATCACTCGGGGTTTGGCTTTATGATCCAATCTTATTGTACTAAATTCTAACTGAAAATGAGTGATTTGTCAAAATCGATGCCTGCAGATGATAACCAGACTCTTCGTCTTGCAACTGCAATGTTGCATTTTCTTTCTATATTTATTACAAAAAAGCATCTTGGGGTCACGGTAAGAAATAATTCCACACGATTGCGCCGGATTATGGTTTGTCTACAAGGCACATCCACCTGCGCATATCGGGATA
>JARFQH010000296.1 GCA_029287875.1 Desulfobacteraceae bacterium
ACCAGGCTCTGGCGCTTGCAAAGCCTACGGTGGTGCGGAAAAAGATCCAGATACCGCCAGCACCCCGCGATAAAAAGCCTAGTGTAGTCGTTCCCACCCTGTCGCCCAAGGCCGATATCGCCAAAGCCAAAACGGTACAAAAGCCACGGCCGTCGCCGGTTGCGAAGACAGGCGGCGCCGATCCCAGAGCGAAATCGGATCTTGCATCAGCTCCATCGGAGAAAAGCAGTCCCTTGGTGAAGGCTCAAAAATCACCAGCCCCGAAAGTTCCACCTAACGAGCGCTCCGAACCCCGGCGGGTGGAGCCGGTATCTACGGCTGATGCCGCGGCCGTAGCGCCGTCGACACCCATCACAGTTGCAGAGTCTGCAGTACCTCCGCTTTCTCAAGGGACGCCTTCGGCTGAGGTCGTCGAACCTGCTGTAACCGTGGCTACCGTAACTGTCACCGAAGATAGACCGCCCTCCATTGTCGATAGAATGAAGGACGGCGATCCGCTGCCATACAACCCACTGGGCAAGATCGACCCATTTGAACCGCTCTTTAAAGACGAGCCCGAACTTGCGCCGTCCAAATCCAAAAGGGAAAAACGGATTCCCCGGACACCGCTTGAAAATATCGATCTGGGTCAACTAAAATTGGTCGGTGTCATTTTGGCCTCCAGCGGCAACCGGGCGCTGGTGCAGGAAGCCTCGGGAAAGGGCTATATCATCAAGGAAGGGACCTATATCGGTGTGAATTCAGGGAAGGTGACCGAAATAAAAAATGATCGCGTCATCGTAGAGGAAGAAATCGAAGACGTTGTCGGCAAACCGACAATTCGCAATAAAGAACTCGTACTCCCGAAACCCCCCGGAGAATGATCACATGAGCACCTTAATTGAAAGATTCAACAAACGCGCAGCACTGGTCATTTTTCTGATTGCCGTGCTTGGACTGTCAGGCGGGTGTGCCGCCAACAAACCGGTGGCCAATGAAGCGCCCGGCGAACAGCGGGCAGCCAGCGCCAAGAGCATCTCGGCGATTATGGTCACCGAGAATGCGAAATCCTGTGTTGTACAGGTTGAAGGCAACAGCCAACTCACCTATACCTCCGTTAAGCAGGATTTCCCCCTGGGCGTTTTATTTTATTTTCGAGACACCGGCATCGACAGCGCCGTCGCTCCTCAAGCCGTAACGGAAAACACACTCATCGAATCGGTCGAAGCATCACAGATCAGCGGAAATCAGGACATGTCCCGACTTTTTATCGCCCTGAAACAGGATGCGCCTTATGAGGTAATGGATGATGGAACCGGTATGCGAATTGAATTTGCCAAGCCGTTTGCAGCCCCCATCGTCGGCGATTCGCAAAGTGCATCTGAAGATCTGAGCGCTGCTGCCGAAGACGCAACGCCGGCCTCCCACCTCGAAGGCGTTCACGTCGTGAAGACCGATGACCGGACACGTCTCAATGTAACGGCCGATGGAACGATCAAAAACTATAAATCCTTCGTACTCTATAATCCGGCTCGTATCGTGTTTGACATTCCGAACCTGAAAAGTACCCACACAGCAGAACAGGTGGTTCCGGCGAACACCGAATGGATCCGGCAGGCGCGCTACTACGGCTATCCCGACAAAGTCCGCCTGGTCATCGACACGGAAAAGAACTACCTGAAGAATTATACGGCCACACCGTTAGCTTCCGGGATGATGATCCAGATAGGAAGTGAACCGCAGGCGGCGGTCTCTGTCGCTGCCGAAAAGCCGGTGCCCGCGGTTAAACCGATTGAAGAAAAACCGGTAACGGCCGTTGTTTCCGATTCGCGGCCTGTGCCTACCGCCGCCTCGGTTGCCGGGACTGAAAAAGAAGCATGGGTAAACCGTATCGACTTTATGAGCGAAGAAGCCGGACAATCGACCATTATCGTCGGCACTACCCGGCCGGTTACATACGAATTGAAAACTTCATCCGATAAACTCCTGCAGCTGAAACTCTTCGATACCAAGCTGCCGAAATATCGCGATCGTCCCCTGATAACGACGCGTTTCGAAAGTGCCGTCAACCGCATCACACCGGTTTACAAGAAATCGATGCCGAAAACGACTCTGGTCGCCATCGAGCTGCGCGAAGCCGTGAATTACGACGTCGAGCAGAAAGACGACGTTCTGATGATTCACTTCGGCCCGTCGTCAGTGGCGCCGCAACCACTCGAACAGGCCAACTTACCGGACTGGAAGAAGATTTTGGCCCAAACCGAAGCCGGGTCACCGGCCATAGAGCCGGCAACCCCGGAACGCGAGCCGATCGCCTCCCCGGCTCCGCCGCCCACCGTTGCACCGGCCGTGCAGCCGCCTGCTCCGGAGCCGGTAATGCAAATGGCGGCGGTGACATCATACAAAGCACCGACCGTGACCACCTATGGGGCGCACAAAGTGTTTACCGGAGAAAAAATAGCCCTCGATTTCTATGAGACCGACATCAAGAACGTTTTCCGCATCATCCGGGAGATCAGCGGTAAGAACTTCGCCATCGACAAGGATGTCACCGGCAATGTCACTCTGACCCTGGAAAAACCGGTTCCCTGGGACCAAGTTCTGGATCTTGTTTTAAAGATGAACCGCCTCGGCATGGTATATGAGGGTGATATCATTCGGATTGCCACCCTTTCGACCCTGACGGCGGAAGAAAAGGCCAAGCAGGATAAGATCGCCGCCGAACAGAAATCCCAGGAGGTGGTCAAGGCGCTTGAGCCTCTGGTCACCGAATACATTGCGGTCAATTATTCGGATGCCAAAGGTGAGGTCCTGCCGCTGGCCCAGAAAGTCCTGACGCCAGACCGCGGCAGCCTCAGCGTAGACCAGCGCAATAACCAGCTGATCGTCACCGACACCGTCTCCAAGATCGCCCAGATCAAGGAGATCGTCAGCCGCATCGACACCGTAACGCCGCAGGTCATCATCGAGGCCCGCGTGGTCGAAGTCAGCGAAGAGTTCTCGATGGAACTGGGCATCGAATGGAATATGGGTTGGGGTCCGGGGGGTGGCAATACTTTTTGGGGCGGCGACGTGGCCATGAACTTCCCGTCGAACGCTTCCTCGACCATTGGATTCAACTTCACCAAGTTGGCCGGGACGCCATTGACGCTGGACGCCACGCTAAACGCCGTGGAGGCCAACAAACAGGGCCGGATCATCACCGCACCCAAGATCGTTACGCTCGACAACAAGAAAGCCAGAATCAAGCAGGGCGTCGAGTGGCCTTACCTGGAACGGGACTCATCCGGTAATGCGACCGTAAAGTTCAAGAATATCGACCTGCTGCTGGAGGTGACCCCTACCGTCACCCCGGATGACCGCATCCTGATGAAAATCTACATTACCAAAAACGACATCGGTACCATTACCCTGGGCGTACCGTCTCTCAACGTCAACGAAGCCCAGACCGAACTGCTGGTCAACGACAGCGACACGATCGTCATCGGCGGTATTATAAAGAAAAACGAACAGGAATCCGAATCGGGCTGGCCGGGAGTCAAGAACATTCCCCTGATGGGCTGGTTGTTCAAAACGCAGAATGAAAACACCACCAACAATGAACTGCTGATCTTCATCACCCCGCGCATCGTTCAGCTCGAGCAGCGCCAGGCTATCTAACGCATTCGGTTGAAAAGAAAACCCGCCTTCTCTGTGTCTGAGAAAGGCGGGTTTTTTATTTGGATCGCGCCACCACCTGCGTTAAGGACTGTTTTGCAGCTTCATCAATTCACTCTTTGCGGCCTTGGCTTCGGGAGAATCCGGTTTGAGCTGCACGGCTTTCTGAAAAGCGGTCTTGGCCTTGGCAGGGTTCTGCAGTAAAAGATAGGATTCTCCCAGTTCGTAGTAGGCTTCTGCAGAAGTCGGGTCACTCTCGATGGCCGCGGTCAGGGCCGCCTGTGCCGCGGCACCCTTGCCCATGGCCAGGTAGGTCCGCCCCAATCCCCTGAGAGCCAGCGGAAAACTGGGTTCCAGTTCCAGTGCTTTCTGATAGTAGCTCTCCGCCTCCTTGTAGTCTTTCTTCTGGTAATAGGCATAGCCGATGTTGGTCAGCGGATAGTGCGGTGTTGCATACAACAGATCGCCGGAGACTTCTTTGAAAATAGCAATTGCCTCGTCATACTTTTGCTCCTTCAGGTAGGCAACCCCGAGGTTGTTTTTGGCAACTGCATAATCGGGTTTCAGCTGCAAAGCCTGCTTGAAGTGTGCGACGGCCAGTTCAGGCTTCCTTTTAGCCAGGTAAACCTGGCCGAGATAATTCTGAAGAATGTGATCATCGGGATTCATCTTTTCGGCATCCAGCAGGTACTTCAAGGCGCTCGTATAATCTCCGGCCAGATAGTATTGCTTGCCGAGGTCTCTGTAGGCAACTTCCCTTTTTCGTAAATCGGTCCGGTCTGCGGCGCAAGCGACGAGCAAAAGTACACAGGCCACCCACAATATTCGATATTTTCTCATATTCAATGTCCCTCAGTGGTCGGTTAAACGTCGGCCGCCCCGCCGCCGACCGGCGGGACCGCAAGACGCTCAAGATTTTTTCAGGTTTAATCTATCTGCGATCTCCTCGGACACACGCTGCACGAAAAGGTCGAGATCAAGGCCATTCAAAGGATTTCCGGGCGCCGGCAACTTTTCCAGGCCTTGCGGGTGGAGATACAACGGTGCGTTGATCAACTGTGGGTCGACTGTGATGCCGTATTCCGGCGGGAACTGCTGTTCGAAATACATCTGCTGAAAACCGGCGAATTTCAAAGCATGGGCAGTTGAATCGATAACCGCAATGTCGTCGCCGTCGACCAGGCCCTGTTTCCGGGCCGTCACCAGGCCGGCCAGAGATTCCCCGCCGTGAGTGCAGGCAATGTGACCGTTGCGATTGGCCAGCAGTTCCCAGTCCATGATGGCCTGCTCGGTCACTTCGACGAAAAAAACCCGCTGGCGCCCGGCCTCCTGATTATAGCGGTCCACCAAGTGGATGACCCGGGGCATGGACACGGGATTGCCGATCATGGCCGCCTGGGCCACGCTCGGTTTGACCGCAACCGGCACAAACTTTCGCTTTAACGGGTTCGGTTCAAGGTAGTACCGGTAAACCGGATTGGCGTGTTGTGACTGCACGCCGATGATCTTCGGTAAGTCGCCGATGATTCCGGCTTCATAAAACTTTAAGAACCCGTTCATCACGGCCGTTATGTTTCCGGCATTGCCGATCGGCAGGATGACGACTTTGTCGCGCAGGTCGTACTCAAATTCCTGGGCGATCTCATAGGAATAGGATTCCTGTCCCAATATTCGCCAAGCGTTTTTCGAGTTGAGCAACGCGACATCGTATTCGTCTGCCAGTCGTTCAACGACTTTCATGCAATCGTCGAAGACCCCCGGGATTTCAAAAACAGTCGCACCACTTCCGAGCGGTTGGGAAAGTTGTTGGGGGGTGACTTTTTTGTGGGGCAGCAGCACAGCCGACTTGATATGGGGTTTCAGATAAGACGCGTACAAGGCGGCTGCGGCCGAAGTGTCGCCGGTGGAGGCACACACCGCCAGCACTTCGGATACCAGGCCCTGGTGGATCAGGTGGTTAATGTAGCTCAGCGCGCTGGCCATACCCCGGTCCTTGAATGATGCGCTTGGATTCTGTCCGTCGTTTTTGAAATAAAACCGGAGGCCGACTTTTTTCTGCATGAAACCGTTGGCCTCGATCACCGGGGTGTGACCTTCTCCCAGGTAGACCACGGATTCCAGCGGGATGGCCGAACCGATAAATTCGTGATAGCGGTAAATGCCTTTCAGGGCCGGAAGGGTGAGCATCTTGCGGTAGTCGAGTATCTGTTGCCAGGTTCCTCCCGGAATTGCTCGCAGTCGATCGATGTTGCGATCGACAATCAGCAACACCTGCCGGCATTGCGGGCAGGTGTACAGCAATTTCTCGATGCTGTATTCCGCAGCGCACCCCAGGCAGTGGTAGACGGGATCACCGGAGGGTTGCGGCAGAATGTAAGGACGAATGTCTTCGGGAA
>JARFQH010000305.1 GCA_029287875.1 Desulfobacteraceae bacterium
GGGCATCGAAAAAGGGTGCCGCAAGCTGCAAGTCCCCATGCTGGGTGGACACTTGCATCCGGATTCGCCTGTCGACTGCCCGGCTTTAAGCGTCACCATCATAGGGCACGCCAAAAAACTGCTCAGGAGTCACTTGGCCGCAGCCGGCGATCGTCTGATACTGGCCGTTGATCTCGATGGCCGGGCTGGCTGCCGATCTGTTGTCAGCTGGGACGCCAATTCAGGTAAAAGCCCCGAAGCCCTTCGCCACCGATTGGAGGCGCTGCCCCTTGTCGCCGAGTCCGAAGCTGCATTTGCGGCCAAGGATGTCAGCAATGCCGGGATACTGGGAACAGCTGCCATCATGCTCGAAAACTCGGGTAAAGGGGCAGACATCGATCTTGATGCAATACCACGCCCCGATTCTCTCACTCTCGAACAATGGCTCCTTTGTTTTCAAAGCTTCGGATTTATCCTGTCAGTTCCTCCGGAAAACATCGACCGGGTATTTTCGATTTTCTCCGAACGCGGTATCACGGTAGCTGCAATCGGCGGTGTACGGGAAGGGAACGTGGTTGACATCCACAAAAACGGCATTTCGGCGACGCTGTTCGATTTCAGCCAGGACGTCATTACCGGTATCAGCTGCTCCCGGGAGAAGCCTTATTCCAAATCCTTCCGATCGTAGATGTGGACCTGCACTAAAATTTGGATATTGTAATTTGGAATTTATGTGTATTTTGGTATTTGGCATTATTTATCGACGTCAAGCGCATTGTGGTCATGGTTGTGGCCACTCCGCATGTCAAACATCGATATCGATCTCGCAATGTAATCGCAAAGGAGGAGACAATGAGCGAGTCCAAGGCGCCTATCACCAAGGAACATACCCACCCCGTTCTGTCCTCCCTGCCGCCGCAGAAAACGAAAAAAGGGAAGAATGTTTCTGCCGAAGACGCCATTCGTGTTATTCGGGACGGAGATACTGTGGCAACTGGCGGTTTTGTAGGGACCGGATTTCCGGAGGAAATCGCCGTTGTTCTCGAACAGAACTTTCTGGAGTTCAATCGGCCCAAAAACCTGACCCTGGTGTATGCCGCCGGTCAGGGTGACGGGGCCGAGAGGGGATTGAACCATTTCGGGCACGAGGGGCTCGTGCGGAAAGTGGTCGGCGGCCATTGGGGATTAGTGCCCAAATTGCAGAAATTGGCTATCGAGAACAAAATCGAGGCCTACAACCTTCCCCAAGGCGTTATCTCCCATATGTACCGTGATATTGCGGCTCAAAAACCTCGAACCATCACATCCGTTGGGATGGGAACTTTTGTCGATCCCCGCAACGGCGGCGGTAAGATCAATCCTCTGACGACCGAAGATATCGTCGAACTGATCGTGTTCGACGGTAAAGAGTACCTGGCCTACAAAACATTTCCGATCAACGTGGCCATCCTCCGGGGCACCACGGCCGACACCGACGGCAATATTACAATGGAGAAGGAGGCGCTGACACTGGAAGTTTTGTCTATTGCCACAGCGGCCAGGAATTCGGGTGGTTTTGTCATCGTTCAGGTCGAACGCATCGCCGAGCGCGGCACGCTGAACGCCAGGCAGGTCAAGATTCCCGGAATCATGGTGGACTGTGTGGTGGTGTCCCGTCCGGAGAACCACTGGCAGACGTTTGCCGAGGTGTACAACCCGTCTTTCAGTTGCGAAGTGAAGGTCCCGATGCAGTCGATTCCACACATGGAGATGAGTGATCGTAAGATCATCGCCCGGCGGGCGGCGTTCGAGTTGAAAGCCAACAGCGTGGTCAATTTGGGCATCGGCATGCCGGAAGGAATTGCCAACGTTGCCATGGAAGAAAAGGTCCTTGATTTTATCACTCTAACAGCCGAACCGGGCGTCATCGGCGGCATTCCGGCCGGGGGCCTCAATTTCGGTGCGGCGACCAACACCGAAGCCCTGATCGATCAACCCTACCAGTTCGATTTTTACGACGGTGGTGGACTCGATATGGCCTTTCTGGGCCTGGCCCAGGCGGATACGGCGGGCAATCTGAATGTCAGCAAATTCGGTCCGAAATTGGCCGGTGCGGGCGGCTTCATCAACATCAGCCAGAACGCAAAAAAGGTGATTTTCGTCGGTACGTTCACGGTGGGAGGTTTGAAGGTGACCCTCGAAGAGGGGCGGATGCAAATCCTGCAGGAAGGCAAGGTCAAGAAATTTATCGACCGGGTCGAGCACGTGACCTTCAGCGGAGCCTACGCCCGGCAAAAGGGCCAGCCCGTGCTCTACGTGACGGAGCGCTGTGTCTTTGCATTAACGCAAACCGGCATGAAACTGGTCGAGATTGCACCGGGTGTGGATCTGGAAAAGGATATTCTGAGCTTGATGGATTTTCAGCCGATTATCGACGGCACGCCCCGTCTGATGGACGCGCGCATATTCCGGGCGGAGCCGATGGGCTTGAAAGACGAGCTGCTCACGTTGCGGCTGGAAGACCGGTTGACGTATGATCCGCGCGAAAACCTCTTTTTCGTGAACTTCGAGGGATTTGCGGTGAATAGCCATGCGCTGGTCGAACAGATTCGCGCGGCGGTGGAACGGGTCCTCAAGCCAATCGGTCGCAAGGTTTATACCATCGTCAACTATGACAATTTCAGTATTCTACCCGAGCTGGTGGACGAATACACCGATATGGTCAAATACCTGGTCGACCATTATTACACCGGCGTCACCCGTTACACCACCAGCACTTTTTTGCGGATGAAACTCGGGGATGCGCTGCAGAGGAGGGATGTGGCCCCCCACATATATGAGAGCAGCGAGGAGGCCCGTCAGGCGTTGAAGACAGATTGATGGCGTCGCAAAAAGCCCAATCTATGCATTGCGCTGCATCTCGAAATTGCTGCGGCGTACTTCAGTACGCCTCACACTTCGAGATTTGTGCGCCTTGACCTTGGGGCCGCGGCAAGAAATAATTACACATTTTGTTTGTCTTTTGGCCCGTCTACCGCGTTACATCCACCAACACAGATCCCGATATGCATCGGCGGATGTGCCTTGTAGACGAACCAAAATCCCGCGCAATCTTGTGTAATTATTTCTTG
Organism: Desulfobacteraceae bacterium; assembly: GCA_029287875.1. Lineage (GTDB taxonomy): Bacteria > Desulfobacterota > Desulfobacteria > Desulfobacterales > SG8-13 > JARFQH01. Next base: position 3,090 of record JARFQH010000305.1, read on the forward strand.
TCGAGACCCTAGAACTTTTGACTTTGCCATCACAACTTCGGATGATTTGCCAAGGTTTCAACTTACCACTAACGACCAACTTCTTGTAAAGCAAGGTGCGGTGAATGCCGAGCATATCGGCTGTCCGGGTCTTTTTGTAGTCGGCCTCCTCGAGTGCCCGCAGGATGGCGGTCTTTTCGACACGTGCTTGGGCCTCCTTGATCCACGCGTGTTCCGATATCTTCGAACGCTTCGTCCCCCGGGAATTATAGAAGGGTAAGTGGTCCGGTTCTATGGTGTCGTCGTCCAGGGTAGAAAGGGCTCGTTCCAGCACGTTCGATATTTCGCGAACATTCCCTGGCCAGTCATGAGTCTTCAAGAGGGTCTCGGTTTCTTTGGCCAGGTTTATGTCCGGCAGGGTGGCCTCTTCCGACAGATTTCGCAGCAGGTGGCGGGCAATGGGAATGATGTCGCGTTTGCGCTCCCGCAGAGGTGGTATATGGATCGATATGACATTGAGGTGATAAAACAGGTCCTTGCGAAACCGACCGCCGGCGATCATTTTATCCAGATCCTGATTGGTTGCGGCAATCAATCGAAAATCCGAACGAATCACCGTGTTCCCACCGATCCGCTCAAACTCCTTGTCTTCCAAAACACGCAGTGGTTTGGGCTGCATCTCGAGCGGCATGTCGCCGATCTCATCCAAAAAAACGGTACCACTGTGGGCGAGTTCGAATTTTCCCGGTTTGCCGACATCCTTCACATCCTTGAACAAGACCTGTTCGAAAACAGCGATAACTTTTCCATTTTTTCGTTTGATGTTTAAACCCCGGCTCGCAACACATTATTTATATATAGCTGTAATAATAATAAAAAAATAAAACTTGAATGGGCGATTTTAATCCTTTACAATCAATGGCCGCTTCCGCTAATAAAGGTATATCCAATTCCACCGCGAGTCTTGGCCCTCAAATTATGTATCAACTCGACAACATGTAGACGAATAGATACACATATCCTCATATGCCGGTTAAACTTTGATGTAGAGACAATAGATGAGCACGGGTCGTTTTTTCTTAAATAGTGTCTCGTCAGAAATGGTAGATTTTAGCTCTGGACAAGACCACAGCGATTTTGCTATCGCAGACTAAGCGGTCACGTCTAGACGTGACCGAAGATTGCAAAGAGCGAGAACGCCGGCCCGGGCCGTAAGATGCCGTTTCTGGATGGACATCGAATAGAACACACAATAACCAGTCCGTCTGATGTGGCGCAGACCTCCCGTCTTGAGGAGTTATTTGGTCTGCAATTTGCACTTCGTTCGAGAAAAAAATCGTATCGCCCGGTTTGTCAGACACAACCACAGGTGGAGGTAGAGATGGACATCAAAGAGCCGGCCATCAAGAAAGAAGATATATTGATTTTGAAAGACGAAAATTTTAATGCCGATCATGTGTGCATCGTAACAGGGGCTGGTACGGGTATCGGTCGGGCGACGGCGGTGGCGGCCGCCGCCAACAAATTGATGACAGTCGGCGTGGACATAAATGAGGGGGAGGGAAAGAAAACCCAGAAAATGGCTCGGGATATGGGTGGCCAGATGATCTTCATCAAGGCTGATTTGACCAAAGATGGCGACATCGAACACGCCGTCGCCGAGGCCGCCAAACTAGGGACGATCAAGTATCTGGCCAACATCGCCGGCATCCAGCACCTGTCTCTTATACACATCTCCGAGCCCACGAGACGGCACTAAGGATCGCGTATGCCGTCTTCTGCTTGAAAAGGGGGGGGGGGGGGGGGGGGGGGGGGGGGGGGGGGGG
>JARFQH010000327.1 GCA_029287875.1 Desulfobacteraceae bacterium
TGCTTGAGGAGGGTGATGGCGCCCGGAACTTGTGCGACGCGTGTGATGTGAAAAGCCGAGTAACCGAATTTGTCCAGTTTCAGGTCGATACCCGAGGTATGTTCGAAGGCTTCCGGTGTACCCCGCACAGTGAGCCGGAGGGTTTTTTTCGTAGGCAGGATCTTGATTGTCCAAAAAATTTCAGGTGTTTCATCAAATTTGGCCGAACGGGGTTCGAAGTTAAGTTCACCGGGCATAATCCCACGAATCTCAGTCAGAAGTGTTTCTCCCAAACCACGCATATCAGCCGGAAGTTCGCTCAAAAACAGCTTGTCCCCGGTGGCCAGCTGCCTGGAAAGCTCGGTATCGGCTGTCATTTCCTCGGGCTCTTCTTCGGTAGACGCTTTTCCACCAGAGGGCTCTGAAGACGCAGAGGTCGGTGGTTTGACAGGGGTGGACGGCGCTTCTATCGGTTTAGAAACCGGATTTTTATCCTTGCTGCTCAATACCAGTATTTGTGCAGTACTGCCGATGTTCAGCAGGCATGTGGCGTTGGGGTTGAAGGTAAGGGTCTGGGTCTTTTCGTCGTAATCCACTTCGGAATCCAGCAGCAGCACGCTGAAGGGCCCGGATCGGTTTTCACACTTGCCAAGCGTGGCCACCTCATCCGGCTCGAGCTTGGCCATCCAGACGCCAATGTCAAGGTGTTTCGCGCCATCGATCGTAATTGTCAGTTTCAGTCCCATTTTCATTTTCCCCTAATGACATCCGGTTAGACCAGAGGAGTCGATTCTCCGTCTGTTGTTATAATCAGCGGGTATATACATTGTACATAATTTATCGTAACACTGCCATAAAATCAACCAAACGTCACAAATGCTGCGCTCAAGCCGGGGCACTTGAGATACGGCATTCACGGCTTGTCCGCAACCGCGTCTGATAATTCGTGAATGTGCGGAATCCGGAGCAGCGTTTGCATGCTCGAATCCGAGCATGACAAATTTGTCAGATCCGATGGGTGGCGGTTTGGTGTCTATCGGTGCCATTCCGCCCGGTGTGCTGTCTGGATCGTTTTTCAAAAAATGGCACATCTGTTGCTAAGCAACAGGAGCTTAGTGATTCGGTACGTAAATTCGATAGGGAAATAGAAACACAATGAAACGACTTCATTACTGTCAACACGTGCCATTTGAGGGCCTCGGTTCGATTGCAACCTGGGCCGATGCCGCCGGGTTTCAGATCAGCGGAACGCGGTTTTATCGAGACGACCCGTTGCCGGATGTCGACAATCTCGAATGGCTGGTCATCATGGGTGGCCCGATGAACATATACGAAGAGGGGGCCCATCCATGGCTGCGCGATGAGAAAAAAGTCATTCACCAGGCGATTGTGCGGGGCAAGACCGTTCTCGGCATTTGTCTCGGGGCCCAACTCGTCGCAGACGTTTTAGGGGCAGCCGTTAAAGCCAACAGGTATCGCGAGATCGGATGGTTTCCGATTTACAAAACCACGGCGGCGGAAAAGATCAGAGTGGCTGCGGCCTTGCCCGACGGACTGCCGGTACTCCACTGGCACGGCGACACATTCGATCTGCCGGATGGTGCGGTGAACCTGGCAAAAAGCGATGCCTGTGACCATCAGGGTTTTGTTTTCAACCAGCGTGTCGTCGGTCTGCAGTTTCATCTCGAAGCCACTCCGCAAAGTCTTGAACGGCTCATTCTTCACTGCCGCAGCGAAATCGACGGCAGTCCTTATGTTCAGGACCCGGCGGTCATGCTGGCGGATCCCACTCGATTTACCGCGGCCAACAAGGCCATGGACCGTCTGCTTGACGAACTCAATCGCCCCTGATGCGCCGTTTCTCATTTTAAAATTCGCATCATCCTTGCATCTTTAAGATTAAACTGATATTAACTCAAACTTTTCGGTAATGGTCTCATATCCTAATCTCATCGAGATATTTGACTGCCATGAAAGCACTACTGGCCTTAGAAGATGGCCGCTATTTTGAATGCCGTTCATTTACCGGTCAAGGGGAGGCCACCGGAGAGGTGGTGTTCAACACCAGCATGACCGGCTATCAGGAAATCCTTACCGATCCTTCTTACCGAGGGCAGATGGTCACAATGACCTATCCGCTGGTGGGCAACTACGGCGTCAACCTTGAAGATATCGAATCGAACCGCATTCAGGTGGCCGCTTTTCTCATCAAAGAATACCAGTCGCGTCCCAGCAATTTCAGGGCCACGGCCACCCTGGCCGATTACCTGAAATCCCAGGGGATTCTGGGGATCGAGCAACTCGACACCCGCGCCTTGACACGGCACATCCGCAATTCGGGGGCCATGCGGGCGATTGTGTCCACCGTGGATATGGATCCGGCATCGCTGGTCGAGCGGGCCAACCGCATACCGACCATGGCCGGCCAGGATCTAACCCCCAACGTGACCACCGATACGGCTTACTACTGGTCGAACGGTCGTCCCGAGTTCTTGAAGAAAGAGATCCTTCTGGACCGTTCAGTCTGGCGTCAGCGCGGTCGGAAACGCTCCGTCCTGGTCTTTGATTTCGGCATCAAGTACAACATCCTGCGGTGTCTGGAGAGCCAAGGATTTGAAGTCCTCGTGGTTCCTTCAGCTACCGGTGCCGGGACGGTGAACGCCATGTCGCCGGATGGTATTTTTCTGTCCAACGGTCCCGGGGATCCCGAACCGGTTTCCGATGCCATCTCGACCATCCGACAATTGCTTGGATTCCGTCCGATGTTCGGCATCTGTCTCGGCCACCAGCTTCTCGGCCTGGCCTTGGGCGCAAAGACCTTCAAGCTGAAGTTCGGCCACCGCGGTGCCAATCAGCCGGTGAAAAACCTCTTGACCGGCAGAATTGAAATTACATCACAAAACCATGGGTTTGCAGTCGACCTGGACTCCATCAGAGATCACGATGTCGAAATAACCCACATCAATTTAAACGACAACACCCTGGAGGGGTTTCGGCATTTGACCTACCCGGTCTTTGCAGTGCAATACCACCCCGAAGCCTCGCCGGGTCCCCACGATGCGCGCTACCTCTTTGACCGTTTCAAGGATTTGATGGACAAACAGTAAGCGAACCACATGCGGAATACGAAGCCATCGCACCATGCCCAAGCGCACGGACATTAAAAAAATCCTGATCATCGGTGCCGGCCCTATCATCATCAGTCAGGCCTGCGAGTTCGACTATTCCGGTACTCAGGCCTGCAAGGCCCTGAAAGAAGAGGGATTCGAGGTCGTCCTGGTGAACAGCAATCCGGCTACCATCATGACCGATCCCGAAACAGCCGATCGGACCTACATCGAACCGATTACACCCGAAACGGTGGCCATGATTATCGAGAAGGAGCGCCCGGACGCCCTCCTGCCGACTCTGGGCGGCCAGACCGGACTCAACACTGCCGTGGAAGTGGCGCGAATGGGCGCATTGGAGCGGTACGGCGTCGAAATGATCGGCGCAACTCTCACTTCCATTAAAAAAGCCGAAGACCGCGACATGTTCCGCACGGCTATGAGCCGCATCGGACTCAAGATCCCGCGCAGCGGTATCGTGATGCGCATGGACGAAGTCCAGCCGATCAGCAATGTGATCGGTTTTCCCATCATCGTGCGTCCGAGCTACACCCTTGGCGGTACCGGCGGCGGGGTGGCCTACAACCCCGAGGAACTCGAAACCCTGACGCGGTCCGGGCTGGACGCCAGCTTGATTCATCAGGTTATGCTCGAACAATCCGTACTCGGTTGGAAGGAATTCGAGTTGGAGGTGATGCGGGACAAGAACGACAACGTGGTCGTCGTCTGTTCGATTGAAAACATGGACCCCATGGGAATTCACACCGGCGACAGCATCACTGTTGCACCCGCCCAGACCCTCAGCGACAGGGAATACCAGGTCATGCGCAATGCCTCGATCGCCATCATGAGGGAAATCGGGGTCGACACCGGCGGCTCCAATGTGCAGTTTGCCATCAACCCCGTGAACGGGGAGATGATCGTGGTGGAGATGAATCCCCGGGTGTCGCGGAGTTCGGCATTGGCTTCCAAGGCGACCGGGTTCCCGATTGCAAAAATCGCGGCCAAGCTGGCGGTCGGCTACACGCTGGATGAAATTCCCAACGACATCACCGGTGAGACCTTCGCCTCTTTCGAACCCACCCTCGATTACTGCGTGGTCAAGATTCCGCGCTGGACCTTTGAAAAATTTCCCGAGACCACCGACGTGCTGACAACCGCAATGAAATCGGTGGGCGAAACCATGTCCATCGGTCGCACGTTCAAAGAAGCCTTACAAAAAGGGATTCGTTCTCTCGAAATCGGCCGCTATGGTTTCGGTGCCGACGGCAAAGATCCTTATGATATCGACGAACCGCCGAAGAAACTCCCCTCGAAGTCCGAAATCGAGAAAAATTTGGCCGTTCCCAACTCCCGGCGTCTGTTTTTCCTGCGCTACGCTCTGCTCTCCGGTATGTCGACCAAGGAGATTCACGACCTCACTCATATCGACCCCTGGTTTCTGTTTCAACTGCAGGACATTCTCACCCTTGAACGACAGATAAACGAGCACAGAAACGCCCTTTCGGAACCGCTTCTGCGGCAGGCAAAGGCCAACGGGTTTTCAGACATTCAACTGGCTCATCTGATCGGCGTCACCGAAGACGAGATCCGCAGCCGGCGCCTCGAACTAGGGGTTCAACCGGTCTATAAACTGGTTGACACCTGTGCCGCCGAGTTCAAGGCTGCCACGCCTTATTACTATTCCACTTATGAGACCGAGAACGAAGCCCGAGTGTCGACCAACCGTAAGGTGATGATTCTCGGCGGCGGGCCCAACCGCATCGGCCAGGGCATTGACTTGGACTACTGCTGTGTCCATGCCTCTTTTGCCCTGCGGGAAGAGGGGGTGGAGAGCATCATGGTCAACAGCAACCCCGAAACGGTGAGTACCGACTACGACACCTCCGACAAGCTCTACTTCGAGCCGCTCACAAAAGAAGACGTGCTCCAGATCGTCGCGACCGAGAAGCCCGACGGCGTGGTCGTACAGTTCGGCGGTCAGACGCCGCTCAACCTTGCAGTGGGGCTGCACAGGGCGGGGGTGCCGATCTTGGGGACTCAACCGGAAAGCATCGATCGGGCCGAAGACCGGGAGCTTTTTCAGGCCATGCTGAAAAAGCTTGCACTTGTCCAGCCGGAAAACGGGACGGCCCTCACGGTTGAAGAAGCTCTGGAGATCGCGGAGGCCATCGGCTACCCGGTCATCGTGCGACCGTCCTACGTGCTGGGCGGGCGAGCCATGAAGATTGTCTACGACCGGGCCGGTTTGGAGAGTTTCAGCCGGTTGGCCATTCTGGCCTCACCTGAGTACCCGATCCTGATCGACAAATTCCTCGAAGATGCGATCGAGGTCGATGTCGACGCTATTTGCGACGGCGAGACGACTGTTATCGGTGGCATTATGGAGCACATCGAGGCCGCGGGTGTGCACTCCGGAGATTCGGCCTGCGTGTTGCCGCCCTACAGTCTCGACCCCACGATGTTGGCCGAAATAGCGCGCGCTACCAAGGCCATGGCCACCGAACTGAAGGTTGTCGGGTTGATGAATGTCCAGTATGCCATAAAGGGCAGCCAACTCTTCGTACTGGAGGTCAATCCCAGGGCGTCCCGAACCGTCCCTTTCGTGAGCAAGGCAACCGGGGTTCCGCTGGCCAAACTGGCAACCAAGGTGATGCTGGGTCGCAGTTTGACATCACTCGGTTTCGACCGGGAACGCACCCCGGTGCATGTGTCAGTGAAAGAAGCGGTGCTGCCTTTCGACCGCTTCCCGGATGTGGACACACTTCTGGGGCCGGAGATGAAGTCTACCGGAGAAGTAATGGGTATCGACCTGCAGTTCGGACCGGCTTATGCCAAGGCCCAACTCGGGGCCGGCCAAAGACTGCCGACCTCCGGGACCGTGTTCATCAGCGTCAAAGACAATGACAAGTCCGGCGTTCTACCGGTTGCGGCCCAGTTTAACGCTATCGGTTTCAAGATTATGGCCACCCAAGGCACCGCCCGCCTGCTGACCGCCAAAAACATACCGAACGAAATTGTCAAGAAAGTCTCCATGGGCCGACCCCACGTCGTCGACGCCATCAAGAACGGCAAGGTCCAACTGGTTATCAACACCGGCAGCGGAGAGACGCCTCGGCAGGACGGATACATGATCCGGCGGGCGGCCATCAAGTTCGGCATACCGTATGCCACCACCCTGGCAGGGGCCAGTGCCATTTGTCGGGGAATTGCAGCACTAAAGGAGTGCCGATACCAGGTGCAGGCCTTACAGGACTACCACAGGTGAGCGTTACGATTGCACGGTTGCGCCCAAGGCTGCGTTGTAGGCAAGAATACGTGTTAAGACACTACCCTGGGCCGACATAACAAGCGGAAAGAGGACATGAACCATAACCAACACGAGTTGGGAGTAGAGGACAAACCGCGGGAAGCCTGCGGAATATTTGGGATTCACAGCCATCCAGAAGCTGCACGGCTCACCTATTTCGGGCTTTACGCCCTCCAGCATCGCGGACAGGAGAGTGCCGGTATTGCTGTTTTGCACGGCAGCCGGGTCACGGCCCACAAAGGCATGGGGCTTGTTCCCGAGGTGTTCGAAAGCAGTCATCTCGAAAAGTTGAAAGGCCCCATCGCCATTGGCCACGTGCGCTATTCCACCACCGGCAGTTCAATTCTCGCCAACGCACAACCCTTCGTCGTGCATCACCGCAACAAATCTTACGCGCTCGCTCACAACGGAAATCTGGTCAACGCGTTCACCCTCAAAAAAGAACTCGAAGAGTCCGGGTCGATTTTCCAGACGACCATGGATACCGAGATTTTCCTGCACCTGTTTGTTAAAAATTTGAAGCTGGGGTTTGAAGAAGCCCTTATCGAGACTGTCAAAAAAATCAAAGGCGCCTATTCAATAGTGGTACTGACCTGCAAGGGCGAGCTGATCGGCATCAAAGACCCCAACGGTTTCCGTCCGCTATGCCTCGGCAAACTGAACGGCCACTACGTGTTGGCTTCCGAATCCTGTGCTCTGGACCTCATCGAGGCCGAGCTCATCCGCGAGCTTGATCCGGGCGAAATTGTCATCATCAACGAGGAAGGCGTCAGGAGCATCAATCCACACACCGCAACCCGGCACACACTGTGTATTTTCGAGTTCATCTACTTCGCTCGGCCCGACAGCAACATCAACGGTCATAACGTCTACCTGACCCGCAAGGCACATGGGCGCCGCCTGGCCATAGAAGCCCCTGTCGCGGCCGACCTGGTCATGCCTTTTCCGGATTCCGGTACCTATGCAGCTCTGGGGTATTCGGAGGCCTCAGGCATTCCGTTCGAGATGGGCATGATCCGCAATCATTACGTCGGCCGGACCTTTATCCAGCCGACGCAGAGCATGCGGGACTTCGGCGTCAGGGTCAAGTTGAACCCGGTAAAGAATCTTCTTAAGGGAAAAGACATTGTTATTATTGAAGATTCAATCATCAGGGGGACAACTGCGCGAACCCGCGTCAAGGCCCTGCGCGAGCTGGGCGTCAAAAAGGTGCACATGCGGGTGGCCGGTCCGCCCCACCGCTTTCCCTGCCACTACGGTATCGATTTCTCCACGAAGGGCGAGTTGATCGCTGCCAGTATGTCGATCGCTGAACTCAAGGATTTTCTCGGTCTCGATTCCCTCCACTATCTCAGCATCGACGGTCTTCTCGGGTCCACAGGAATAGCCAAGCCGGAAAAGCATTTCTGTAAAGCTTGTTTCGACGGGTGCTATCCAGTCGAATTCGACATTCAATTGTCCAAAGACTGTCTTGAAAGAAATCCTGCAGTTTGATAAAATTAACAATTGATTCTGCGCGATAAGGATGCCATGGCCATCTTTTAGATGTGGAGCGCGGCCGAATCGGGCCGTAAAGCCGGGCAAAATACGACAAACGAGGCGAGGACAAAATGATCGAATCGAAGTATCTTAAAGAAAATATTGAGAATATTCAAAAGCTTATGGCGATCCCCGCTTTGAAGAACTTCGAGACGAAAAGCCTCGGTAAACTGTTGCGCTTGAGCAAAATCCGTCAGTATGAACACGGCGAGGTGATTATCAGGGAGGGCGACTTGGACCCCTGGCTCTACTTCCTTCTTTCCGGCAAAATCAAGATCTCCAAGGCCGGTCATGAAATTGGAACCATCGATCGAAAAGGCGAAATCTTCGGTGAGATGCGCATCATCGATAGCCTGAGCCGGTCTGCGACGGTATCGGCCGTCGGTCAAACCGTGTGCATGGCGGTGGACACCTCCGCTAAAGAACGGATGAGCAGCGAGGGAACCCGTGATGAAAAACTGGATTTTTTGTTGTTGCTGTACAGAATATTTGCCGAATACATGTCGATCCGGCTGCGATTGACCAACGACGAGCTGATCAAGGCCAAGAAACAGGTCGAGCAGCTCAAGAAATCACAGAAATGAAAAAAACCGTCTCTTTTTCACGAGATTCCGCCAACGTCTTTTTTCACATCACCACCCGCTGCAACCTCACCTGCCGTCACTGCTACATCAACCGCCACCAGCACGGCGATGAAACCCTTCCGCTGGCAACTGTCGAAACCTGGCTTAACCTGTTTGCCCGCAGGTCCGTGAAGGCCAACATCGTCTTTTTAGGCGGCGAACCGACACTGCATCCAGAACTTGCCCCTATGATCAAGAAGGCCCGGAAGCTTGGATACGATTCAATCACCGTGGACACCAATGGGTTCTTGTTCAACGACATCCTGTCCAAGGTCACAC
>JARFQH010000119.1 GCA_029287875.1 Desulfobacteraceae bacterium
CCATAGGCGAGGTTCATGGAGAGGCCTTTAAAGCTGAGCACCGTGGCGCGTTGATCAGACGTCGTGATCCGGTTCAGATAATGGCTCTGGAAAAACCGGAGCAAATACATGGTGCTTGAAATCAACACAATCGGGATGACACCCACCAGAGTCGGTAAAAACAGTGCCATACTCACCAGGCCGACAAGGGCCGGCACCGTCATCACGATCAAGTTGAACAGCGGCGTCCGTTTTTCCACCAAAATCAGGGCCAGGCGTGGAACGAACAACCCCATAACAGCAATGGTCGATCCGATCAGGCCGAAAGATGCCTCCGGAAGATGAATGAGCCGGTAATACTGACTGGTCAGGGTTGCGGCCATGCGGAGGCAGCTGTCGAAAACAACGCCGATAAGGATGATCACCAGCGCAAAAGGTGTATTTAATATCCAGCCCCCGGCCTCAAGGGTGAGTTTGAAAGCCTGGAGGACTCTCTTGCCGCTGCCGATCACGATGTTGAGTGGTCGGCCGGAAGGGGCGGGACGGACCTCGCGCATTAGAAGCGCGGTCAGCAATGTCAGAACCGCCATCCCAAGCGTCAGAAACACCGGTAAGCGCAGGGTTAATTCCCGGGACACGGTAAATTCGAGACCAAAGAAGTCGATAATCCGCTGCATGAGGGCCGGGTCGTAAACCGCCGCTCCCAGGCTCATTGCAATCAGGAAGGCGGCTGCCTGCATCCGCATCTGCCTCTCAAGCACCTGCCCCCATTTTGTCTCGCAGCCTTCCTCTTGCAGTGAATCGTAGGCCAGCGCCTCGTCGGCACCGCTGGCGGCAGCCTCTGCCGCCCCGCTCAGAATTCGATTCAGCAGAAAGACGCCGAAGAGAATGTTCGCGTTTCCCCGTGGTACGAAGCACAGCAGCGCCATTTCCATCACCATGAGAATACCCGTGAAAACCAACAGATTCCGGCGACCCAGCGTGTCGGCCAGCGCTCCCGACGGCACCTCGAGCAGTACGATCGTGACGGCCCAGGCGACGTTGAGCAGCGCGAACTGCTCGAGGGTCAGGCCGAAGTCCAGAAACAGAATGGTGAAAATGGGGTAGTAAAAACGGGCGTTAAAAAAAACCCGGAACATGATGAACAACCGGACGTTTCTAATTGAAAAAGGCGAGACCATGGGCGTGTGGTTCACGGCATCCTTCCGTATTGGAGAACGAGCCTGTGGCAGATTTCTCCCGTGTCAGGGTTTCATCGACTTTACACCAGCAGGAGGCAATTGCCGAGTAAAAAAACACTGTACCGGGTTGCAAAGAACCGTCACACTCACAGAACCCTTCTATCCGGATGCCTGTTTGAGTTAAGCACTGCCTCTGGCCGCCAAACGAGGCTGAAAAATGCGTCTTGCATATTGATGCCACAACCCTTACATATCGAATGGGGTGGTGACACAAACCGCCGTTCCACCCAACCGAAAGGAGGACAAAAATGGCCATTCAACTGACCAGCGAGGCTTTCTCCGATGGCACAATGATTCCGAAGCGATTTACATGTGACGGTGAGGATCGCTCACCGCCGCTGTCTTGGAGCGGTCTTCCGACGGAAACCGCCTCTTTGGCCTTGATTTGCGACGATCCCGATGCACCCGTCGGGACCTGGGATCACTGGGTACTGTTCAACATTCCCGCACCGGCAACCGGGCTGCCGGAGAATGTTCCGGCAAAGGCAACCCTTGACGATGGCAGCGTTCACGGCAACAACAGCTGGGGAAGGCTCGGGTACGGTGGTCCTTGCCCGCCGGGTGGCACGCACCGTTATTTCTTCAAACTTTACGCACTGGACATTGCGCTTAATTTGAAAACCGGGGCGACAAAATCTCAGTTGGTGAAAGCCATGGAGGGGCACATTCTGGACCAGGGGCAGTTGATGGGAAAATACCGGCGATAAGGAATTTCATTAAATGGTTGACCGGAAGATGACGACCGCCGTCGATCCGTTGAAGTGCACCGGGTGCGGATTGTGCATCCGGGTCTGCCCTGACAGGACCTTATCGATGGTCGGCGATCGTGCTGTCGTTACCGGTGAGCGCTGCATGCACTGCGCCCATTGTGCCGCCGTCTGTCCGGCCGATGCTGTCCATGTGGCAGGTCTCGACAATTGGGCGCAGGAATTTGAAACGTTCCGCTTTGGCGGCGATCTCTGGCTGCCACCCGGCCGCTTCGACACAACGAAATTGGTGAGCCTGATGCGTTCACGACGGTCGTGCCGCAATTTTCTCGATACACCTGTCGACACCCGCAGCCTCAAAGACCTTGTCAAAATCGGTATCACGGCGCCCTCCGGAACCAACAGCCAGAAATGGACGTTTACCATTCTGCCGGACCGGCCGATCGTTTTGCGTCTCGGCACGGCTATTGGCCGGTTCTTCGAAAGACTCAATCGGATCGCCGGAAATCCGCTCTTGCGCGGTGGTTTGAGGCTTCTGGGACGATCCCAACTCGACGATTATTACCGGGAGCATTTCGATTCCGTTCGGGATGCGTTGGTCGAGTGGAAGACAGGCGGCATCGATCGGCTGTTTCACGGCGCCACGGCTGCGATTCTCGTCGGTTCGGAACCCGGTGCCAGCTGCCCGATGGAGGACGCGTTGCTGGCGACCCAGAATATTCTCCTGGGAGCGCACAGCATGGGCCTGGGGACATGTTTGGTCGGTTTTGCCGTGGCGGCCATGCAGAAAAATGCGAGCATAAAGGCCTCTTTGGACATTCCACCGGACGAGCCGGTCTATTCGGTGATTGCCTTGGGTCACCCCGATGAAACTTACTTGCGCCAGGCGGGGCGCAAAAAGCCGCTGGTGCGGTGGGTGAATTAATGTCTCATGCGATCGATCATCGCCACACGCAAACCAAATGACGGGAGAGTGCGGGCATGAACAAGATGCGACTATTTCGCCTTAAAAACCAGATGCTCATTGGAAACGCTTTGGCCAATATCATCGGTGTCAACGTTGCCGAAATGATCAGTTACCGGTCCATATCGCCGCCGCCGCCCGAGGCCGTTGCACTCTTCGAGCGTGTCGACGCGGTTTTCCTGCCGTTGTCCTTCGGCCTGATTTTCATCATCACAGTGTTTTACGAGTTGCCGATTCGGCGCTTTCTGAACCGGTGCCATCGGTCGGGGGGCGGTTATCCGGGGGTCGATCCGTCTGCCAGGCAGCGGCTGCTGAACGAGCCGTTTTTTCTCATTGCCGTCGATTTTCTGACCTGGATCATTGCGGCCGTTGTATACACCTCAGCCGTTTACCGGACACCTTTCGGTCCGCTGCTCGCCGGTCGGGTTTTTTTCCAGACCATTTTTGTCGGCATCATCACCACCACCATCGCCTTTTTCGTCATAGAATGGCGGCTTCAAAAGAGTCTCGTACCGGTGCTGTTTCCGGAGGGCGGCCTTTATGCGACGCGCGGTACGCTGAGGATTAGAATCGGCACCCGCCTTGCAGCTCTTATCGCAGCCGCAAACCTGATCCCGTTTCTGGCATTTCTGATGATCGTGCAGAAAACCTTGCGCTTCGATTATCCGCCTGACCAGATGCTCGTGCAGCTGCGGACGACCATAAATACCAATTCGGTGTTGTTTATCGCTGTAGGGGTGTTCTTGACGATTCTGGTGAGCAGCAACCTGACGAGGCCTTTCGGCGACATCATCAAAGTCCTTCAGAATGTGCGCAACGGGCGACTCGACCGCAGGGTTGCGGTGAGATCGAACGATGAGATCGGATACGTGGGAGACGTCATCAACGAGATGACGGCCGGTCTGCGGGAAAGAGAAAAGATGCACCAATCTTTGGAGCTGGCCCGCGAGGTTCAGCAGAATCTTCTGCCGCGATGTGCCCCGCAGCAGATGGGTCTGGATATTGCCGGAAGGAGCATCTACTGTGATCAGACCGGTGGAGATTACTTCGACTTCCTGGAGGTCGGACCACCCGGGGACAACACCGTCGGATTGGTGGTCGGGGACGTTTCCGGACATGGTGTGCCCTCGGCCCTTCTGATGGCGACGGCCAGGGCGTTGATGCGACAGCGGTCCTTTTTGCCGGGAGGGCCGGCCCAGGTTGTCAGCGACGTCAATAGTCATCTGTCAAGAGATGTGGAAGACTCCGGACAGTTTATGACCCTCTTCTACCTGGTGATCGATCCGGTTCAGCGAGAGCTCAAGTGGGTGCGAGCCGGCCACGAGCCGGCCGTGCTTTACGATCCGCACCGGGATGTCTTCGAGGAACTGCGCGGGTTCGGCATGGCCCTCGGAGTGGATGAAGCCTGGAAATATCAGGAAGAGAACAAACGCGGTCTAACAGACGGTCAGGTCATCCTCATCGGCACGGACGGTATTTGGGAGTCGCGCAACCGTGAAGGCCGCATGTTTGGCAAAGAAGCGCTGCTCGATCTGATCCGAAAAAACGCCGCTTGCAGCGCGGAAGAGATATTGCAGGCGATCATCGATTCGATAAAGCATTTTCAACAGGATATCGAACCGGAAGATGACGTCACGCTGGTGGTGGCCAAGATAAAAACCGGATAGACGTTAGGGTCACGGTAAGAAATAATTCCGCTTTCCATCAGAAAGGAGAGTGCCGCGAGCACGTCGTCCTGCTCACCGACACCGTTGTCGTGTTGTCCCTCACTTTCCCCGGTGCCCCTGAAATTGAACCGCAGGGTGGCGACACCTTTCATCCGATAGGCCCGGCGTATCGTTTCCACGACGGGGTTATGCATATCGCCGCCATAGAGCGGGTGGGGGTGGGTGATAACGACACCGCGGGCTGTGTGGCCGCTTTCGAACAGCCCTTCGAGTTCAAAATCGCCCGATCGAAAACACACTTTTTCTTCCATAGTCAACGGACCCGCTTCAGCACCCCTACAATCTCATCGCCGAATTCGTTTTTCTGCCACTCTTTAAGCTCTTTAACAGCGTCCAGGGATTGCAGTTTAATCGGCTTTTCAGTGGCCAGAGCCGTCATCATGCTCTTGTTGAGAAGCACGGTCGGTTCGACGCCGAGTGCTCTGGCCTTTTTATCGCGCCAGTTTTTCAGTGTCTTGATGCGATCGGGAACAGCCGGATGCATCGCACGATTTTTTTTACGCGGGTAGACCGGCAGATTATCCGAGGGGATTTGCTGGGCGCGGTGAATTGCTTCGACCAGCTCAACGCCGTACATCTTGAGCTGTTTGCTGCTGAGAACGCCGCTCTCGTCCAACCGTTTTACGTTGGCGGGCTTTTCAACGGCCAGCTGCAGGAGGGATTTGTTGCTGAAGACCTTGAACAGGGGCCGGTCCTTATTTTCGGCAACCCGGCGGCGAAACTGAAGCAGCGCCTCCAGAACGGCAAGGCTGCGGGGTTTGAGGCGGCCGGCTCCCTTGAATCCCAGGAAAAGCGGTTCGTGATTGTTCTGAGGGGATCTGACCCGGCTCAGCAGGTCGCATTCTTCCTGCACCCACGCCAGACGACTCTTGTGTTTCAGTTCACCTACCAGCATTTTCGTCAACGGCAGCAGGTAGCGGACATCGTCGGCGGCATAAGCGATCATTTCATCCGGTAACGGCCGTTTGGACCAGTCTTTGCGCTGGTATTTCTTGTTGAGGGTAACGCCGAAGCGTGCCTGAAGAACTGCCTCCAGACTGGTTTCCTTCACTCCCAGAAACTTGCAGGCGATCTGGGTGTCGAACAGATGAGCAATCTCGATACCAAAATCCCGGAACAGGGAGCGCACATCATAGTCGGCGCCGTGGAAGATCTTCTCGATGGCCGGATTGGCGAAAACCGGTCGAAGCGATTCAAGATCCTGGAGGCGCAGCGGGTCGATGACCACGCTCGAATGAGAGGTGGCCATTTGGATCAGGCAGACTTTTTCCTGAAAATGATACATTGAGTCGGCCTCCAGATCGACCGCGACGGCGGGTGCGTGCTGGAATTTTTGCGCCAGTTTTGCGAGCGCGGCAGGCGTTTCGATCAAGACGATGTCGGTTGTCATTTCGTATCCGGTCAGGAGTCAAATTTCCCTTGACCCCAGGTGGTATTTCTCTTAGTTTAATAGGCTTATGTTGATGAGCGCTCGATTGGTTGAGCGCCTGATTCTTAAAAAAATGATCGCTTTTCAGGTTGAGATTAAGAAGGCTTAGCATGGTACACATAACATTTCCGGATGGGAACATAAAGGCTTTTGAAAATCCGCCGACGGGCCACGACATCGCCCGCAGCATTTCCGAGGGCTTTGCCCGCAACTGCGTGGCACTGCAGAAAAACGGCGACTTCCTCGATTTAAATGCCCGGGTCGAAGAGGATGCCGCGGTCAAGCTGGTCACCACCAGAGATCCGGAAGCCCTTCACATCCTGCGTCACAGCGCGGCGCATGTCATGGCCCAGGCGATTTTGCATCTCTACAAGGATGCGCACCTGACGATCGGCCCGGCCGTGGAGGACGGCTTTTACTATGACATCGACATGGAACCGATCTCCGAAGAAGATTTTCCTAAAATCGAGGCCGAAATAAAAAAGGCCGTCAAGGCCAAAGAACCGTTTGAAAGGGCGGCGGTTTCAAAGGCCGAAGCACTGGAATTCTATAAAAACGAGCCATACAAGTTGGAGATGATCCGTGATTTGCCTGACGGAACGATTTCTTTTTACCGGCACGGCGATTTTACCGACCTTTGCCGTGGACCCCACGTTCCCCACACCGGTTTCATAAAGGCTGTCAAACTGATGAAAGTTTCCGGCGCCTACTGGCGCGGGGATCAATCCAACGCCCAGCTGCAACGGATATACTGGACCGCCTTTTTCGACAAAAAGGACCTGGTTGCCTACCTCCAATTTCTGGA
>JARFQH010000195.1 GCA_029287875.1 Desulfobacteraceae bacterium
ATTCCGCCAGGCAGGCTTTCTGCATGAACATCGGTTGACAAATCCATTCAGGGGTCGAGTCGTTCCCGGCGGAGACCTGAACGGCGTCGATTCCGGCCGTCACCAGCAATTTCAAAATATCGATACTCTCTTCCACCGTCATGCCGTCAGGCACGAACTCCTGGGCACTGATTTTGAAGGAAATCGGAAAGGACGATCCCAGGCGGTTTCGTATTTCTGATATGATATCGAGGGCAAAGCGGGTCCGTCCGGCGATATCGCCGCCGTAGCCGTCTTCCCTGATGTTCGAGTAACGCGAAAGGAACTGGTTGATCAGATATCCGTGAGCCCCGTGAATTTCCAACAGCTCAAAGCCGGCTTCCCGGCTTCGCACCGCGGCGTCGGCAAACTTATTGACCAACTCCTGGATCTGTTCAACGGTGAGGGGAGCCACATCCCCCCGGATAGCCGGGCAGGGCAGGGGTGATGGCGCCAACGGTAAACGCTTGATGACCTTGGCGGAGGTTTGCCGTCCGGCATGGTGGATCTGGATGGCCGGAACAGCCCCTTCGGCCCTGATGGCCTCAGCGATTCGGGAGAGCCCCATTAGCAACCGGTCGTTGTCGATGCGGGCCTGGTTTTCGGAGACCACCCCTTCGGGCGAGACCGCACAGGCCTCCATGATGACCATGGCCGGTCCGCCGGCGGCGCGCCGGCGGTAATGCTCGACGGCCCGATCCGTTATAGCGCCGCCCTTTTCAATGAGAAATGAGGCCAGCGGCGGAAGGACGATTCTGTTCTTGAGGGTGAGGTTTTTGATCTGAAACGGTGTAAACAGGTGCTTCATAGTTGTCCTGTTAGTCTGTCGCTTTGGGTTTGTTGAGTTTGGAATTGTATATCCCTTGTATAAAATGTGTCGTCCGGATGTCAATTAAAATAGCGGTCGGCGGAAGCCTGTGGGGTGTCGGCGGTCGATCGGTTACTCGTCGTGATTCGGAAATGAACTGCCGGGTGGGGAGTGTTGAGTCAATGGGCAAAGAGGTGTTGCCGTCGATAGGCGGACAGAATCAGAAGTGTCTGCGGCCGCTTTTGTTTTCAGCAGCCCGATTGATCAAAACGCGTTTTGCGGATTCAGACAAATCGTATGCATGGAGTAGCGAATCCCCAAAACGCGTCCTGTGGCTTGTAAATTTATGGTTTCCGAAGACCCGTCATGTGGATTCAGGTTCAGTCGACGACGTCGATCGAAAAATGGACCCGGCGGTTTTTGGCTCTTGAGGCTTCATTCTGACCGATCACAGCTGGCGTTTCCCTTCCATTGCTAACCACCGCCATTCGTGCGATGTCAACCCCGCGTTCAATCAGATAAGTTGTCACCGTGCCGGCCCGTTGGTCACCCAGCGCAAAGTTGTATTCGGCGGTTCCGTCTTCGTCGCTGTTGCCTTGAATGACAACCCGGATTTGCGGATGAACTCGGAGCCAGGCTGCTTTTTCGGCCAGGATTTCCTGCGCGGCCGGCTGCAGCGCGGCACTGTTTTTCTCAAAGTAAATGTCTTGATTGACGAAGGTTTCCCAACCATCCGGGAATTTGCTTTCAACCGGTGCCGGTCGGCTTTCGACTTCTGTCGGTGGAGCCGGTTCGGCAGCCACCACCGGCGTGCTTGGCTGGGGCGCCGGTGCCACTTCTTTTCCGGCACAGGACAGAAGAAGGAACGGAAACAAAATCACTAAAAGCAAAATCCCCGCCCATCGATTTTTTCGCATACGGCCCTCCTTTGTATGAGTCCATGGTCCCGAGGGTTTTCGATCTCGGCTGGATGCCGACAATGAACATCACCTCACTTTAAATACTCATAGAGTATCAAAAAGACAGCGATTTAGCAACGTTTTGAACCGTCCCGAGAGCCGCCTGCCACCTGTCGGGGGGCGATTTGCACGGTTTTTGGTTGGGAGTGTTAGTCCGGGAAAAGCCTCAGCACCGCCTCGCGGATCGTCGGCTTCATGTCCCTCTAAAGTTTCAGGGCCAAAAGGACGATAAAAACTGCGAGGAGGATCTGATCATGCGGATTACATTGAAAGAGGTCGTTTCACCGAAAAGGGATCCACAAGATACGGCGCCCTTGCCGGTTTCCGGAAAAAGGGGACCGATCAGGAATCGGCGTAAAAACAAGGTCGATCGTCGCAGCAGCGTGCGAGACGGGGTTTTTGTCACCCTGTCGACCCGAAAAGACCGCCGCAGCGGTAAAGACCGCCGCAGGCGTCCGTCCTGATAGCCGATTGGGACACAGGCTTAATTAGATCTAGGCGGATTGACGATTAACTTCTGCCCTGGACGAAGCGTGCTTTTCTTGCCGAGGTTGTTGTCCGCGCGCAGTTGACCGATGGTAACCTGATAGCGACGGCCAATGGCGTAGAGTGTGTCGCCGGACTTGACGACATGAATGACGGCATTGGGTTGCTTAACGGTCTTTTGCGCGGTTTGCTTTTCCGACGGTTGTGCTGCGGCCGGTTTGGGGGGTGCGACAGAATTGGTTTTGCTCAGTTGATCCATGCGCTGCGACAGTGACGTTTCCATCCGGTTCAGCTTTTCGACGGCTTGCAGATAAGATTGACTGTCTTTTTCGAGTGTTTGCAAGCGTGCCTCGATCCCGTTCAATTCCATCAGCTGTTTCTCCAGGGCGGCGACACGGTCCTGAAGCTCATGGTCCACCAAATTTACCGGCGGGCTCTGGGGCGTGCCCCTAAACCATATCGCCATTAGGATCACAAGCGCGATTCCGACCAGAAGCAAGGGAAGGATGAACCGCACGCTCGGGAGCGGCTTTTTTTCTTTCAGACTGCGATAGCCTTGATTTTCCAAATATTCATCATCGGGAATCTTCTCTGAGTTGCTGTCAAAGTAAGGGCTGTTCATCTCTTGGTTTCCGTTGGCTTGACCTGAGGTCGCTTCATCAGGCCCCGAAGGGTTCTGGGGCAAGGGCATCGGCGATCCTGCCTTTCATAAACTGGTGTAAGGTTTTCGGTCGATTTAAACTGATAGCGACAAACCGGTCGAGATCGTCATCTCAAGGAAGACAAGATTCGTTCGTCAATTTTCCCCACGCCGGTTGTAAATGACAGGGATCTTATGCCATCGCATATTGTGTGTCAAGCGTAAATCGATACAATATGTAGTAGATTAGACCGGAAAGAGGATAGTTGTTCAAACGCGGCAGGCATCCATGAACGGCAGAGCCACGAGCCGGAGTTCCGCCCAGGTGAGCGGAGACAACATCGGGAAGATTAAGACTGCTGTTCCGTTTGACCGGCTCGCCGAAACATCCAGACAACATATGCCATCACAACCGCCAGTGTGGCGGCGAAGGCCCATGGGAACCATCCCATAGCAGCCGTGAATGCCGCTTCTTCGAGCTTTTCCGGTGTCGCTCCTGTAACAGCCGGCACCATAGTTGACCGCAGACGGCTTACCAGGAGCGAGTAGAGTACCCCGACAATGCCATAGGCGAGGTTCATGGAGAGGCCTTTAAAGCTGAGCACCGTGGCGCGTTGATCAGACGTCGTGATCCGGTTCAGATAATGGCTCTGGAAAAACCGGAGCAAATACATGGTGCTTGAAATCAACACAATCGGGATGACA
>JARFQH010000200.1 GCA_029287875.1 Desulfobacteraceae bacterium
GCCGTTTGCGGTACCGGCATGGCCGCCCTTGCCGCGATGCTCAAAGACCTCGGTTTTTCCGTCAGCGGCTCGGACCAGAATGTCTATCCGCCCATGAGCGATTTCCTGGCAGACAAGGGGATAGCGGTCTCAAGCGGCTACCGCGCCGAAAATTTGGACCATCGTCCGGACCTTGTCGTGGTCGGAAACGCCGTCTCGAAGGACAATCCCGAGGTGGTGGCGATGCTCGGAGCGGGTCTCTGCTTCTGCTCCATGCCCCAGGCCCTCAACCACTTCGTGGCGGCCGGTAAAAAACCGATCGTGATCACCGGCACCCACGGCAAGACCACTACCGCGTCCCTGGCGGCATGGCTGTTGTTCAAGGCCGGATTGGATCCTTCCTTCATGATCGGGGGCATTCTAAAGAATTTCGACAGCAATTATCGCCTGGGAGCAGGGGAGCACATCGTCATCGAGGGGGACGAATACGACACCGCCTTTTTCGACAAGGGGCCCAAATTTCTTCACTACCGACCCCATTTGGCGATATTGACCAGCGTCGAGTTCGATCACGCTGATATTTTTCGGGACCTGGAGCATGTCAAGGCCGTTTTCAGGCAGATGACTTCCCGCGTGCCGGAGGAGAGCACGTTGATCGCCTACGACGACGATTCCAATGTCCGCGAAGTGCTCACGGGAGCCGCAAGCGGTGTCGAATTTTACGGTCGGCGGCCGGAGTCGCTCTGGCGGCTGCAGGCCGATCGGATCGAACCGCCCCTCACGGCCTTCGAGGTGGTGAAAAATGGTGCGCGATACGCCTCTTTTCGCACCCCCATGGTGGGGAGGCACAAC
The DNA here is from genome assembly GCA_029287875.1 of Desulfobacteraceae bacterium. GTDB lineage: Bacteria > Desulfobacterota > Desulfobacteria > Desulfobacterales > SG8-13 > JARFQH01. The sequence continues at coordinate 832 of JARFQH010000200.1, forward strand.
CTTTTAAACGCCCTGTCCACGATTGCCGTCGCCGATCACCTGAACATCCCGCCATCGGTGCTGGGCGAGGCCATGGAGTCGTTTAGAGGCATCCGCCGCCGTCAGGAGGTTCGGGGCCGCAAGCGCGGCATCACCGTAATGGATGATTTTGCCCACCACCCCACGGCCGTGCGAGAAACCATCGCGGCCGTTCGCCCTTTTTACCCCCAGGGCCGCCTGATTGCCGTGTTCGAGCCGCGCACCAACACCAGCATGCGGGACGTGTTCCAGGACGTCTACCCGAAGTGCTTCGACCTGGCGGACCTGATCTGCATCCGCCGGCCGCCGCTGTTGAAAAAAATTCCGGAGGGACAGCGCTTTTCTTCCGAAAAACTGGTGGAGCACCTCGAAAAGCACGGCAAGGCGGCTCGCTTCTTCGAGGAGACAAACGCAATCATCGACTTTCTCGTGCAAGTGGCCCGCGACGGAGACGTGGTGCTGGTCATGTCCAACGGGGGCTTCGACAACATCCACGAGCGGTTGTTGAAAAGACTGTAAATTTCAGGAGGATGATATCACCAATTTCAATGGCCATTGATAATGTCAGCTTTGTTGAAGAGCACCAGGTGGTATTCAAAGCGTATTGAAGCTTGAAGAATAAAAGCGAAGCGCCGAAAAGCATAGCGAAGGAGCAGACGAAACAATCAAAAATGGTGCTACTCGAAGGGACCTGCGAAATTCCTTTTGCCATGCATCAGCGGCGCTCATGGCGTTTTTCAACAGCCTGTTAGCGGAGGGGGCACGAAAAAAAAGCCCTGGGACGAAACCCGCAATGCTCGTCGCGGAATCCCGATCACCAGGGCTGTGGGTTCCGGATCTTTCGATCACCGGTTGATAGTCACCTACATACCACCGACGGCAATCTCCACGCGCCGGTTCTTGGCGCGACCTTCGGGGGTGCTGTTGTCTGCAATTGGGTTTGTTTTTCCGTACCACAGCAGGGCCATTTGATCCGCACTGACGCCCTGCTGCTCAAGATAATTGGCGACACTTTCGACTCTTCTCTGCGACAACGGCAGGTTGTACTCTTCGCTGCCGACACTGTCGGTGAAACCGGCCATTACCACGTTGGCTTTCGGATTGTTTTTCAGAAAATCGGCCATCTTGTTCAGTTCGGGCTTATATTCCGGCAGGACATCGTATTTGCCGAATTCGAAATGGACATTAGGCATCTTCACGCCGGCGATGCGGGTTTCGGTGGTGGTGACAATCTCTTTAGTGGAATCGACCACATAAAGGAACCCGGCACCGTACACGGGGTTTCTGTAAATGTCATCGAAGGGGATCACCCGCGAACAGGCGTTAAGCGCCGCCATGTCTTCCAGCAGCTTCTGCGGTTTGCCGGGCTTGGCCGAACTGATGAAATAGAGGCAGACGTCGTGATTTTGAACGACGTCCCGGGCGGCGTCCATGGGCCAGAGTTTCTTCGGGGCGACGCGCTGGTAGGTGCCGTCGGTGAAAATAAACACCGCCGTTCGGCCCGACAACTTCGCGAGGATCGGATTGAGCCGGTCAATGCCGTCGGCCAGCGGGGTGGTCTGCTGGACGATGCCGCCTGAGGATCTGGTGGTCGGCAGGCTGTCGACCGCCTGGGTGTAGGTTGGCTTGTCATAAGGCGCCATTGCGTAGTACTCCTTCCAGGGCGTGAACGTGTACAATCCGGCGTTCCAGCCGAGGTCCGGAAGAATGGCGTTCTGTTGACGCAAGATTTCCCTGGCCGCTTCGACCTTCTGCCCGCCTGTGGCGGGATAGGTGTCGGCCATGGACCTCGAGGTGTCGAAGAGCACGATGAAGTTGTCGGCCTGCTTGATGAAGTTCTCCTTTACGACGACTTCTTCCACAATATCCTTTTCTTCGATAATCTCAAAGGCCGAAACAGAGCTCACGGCAATAAATAATAGACTTAAGAAAAATGCGGTTACAGCGGTTTTCCTTTTCATCATCATCATCCTTTCTCTCAAAATGTGCGGTTCTAAAACCGATGCTGGTGCTAAAGGGTCGCGAACTCGATAGCTTGAACAGAAAACCTCGTCTTTTGGCCCATCTTCTGCGTTGCGCTTGTGCTCGCATACGTAATGTATGCAATCTTCCATACGCCTGAAAGTAAACCCAAAGCCTTCGCAATTTTGATCAATTTATTTCGCCCCCGATCCTAAACACGTTGTTAATTGAATCTGTTTTTAACTTCCCCATTTTCTTTGTTGTGCTGCACGGCAAAAAATCTCAAAAGCGTTGTATCCGCACCTCCTTTCTCTTTCCTGTCTGCTGAAATATGATTAAACGCTGCTTTATCACTAAACTCTCTCCCAACGACCCATTTTTTGGGGAACAAATGGAACATTCGAATCTTCATCAATTGTGATGACGGTTTACCTGCCGACCGATAGAGCGTACAAAGAAGAACCGGCATCTCTCCCCGAATCCGAAATCCTAACCGGTTGTCGTCCGGTTAGGCGGCAAGGGCGTTATCGATGGCCGCCACGCCGCTCTTGGATCCGTCATAAACGGAGAGGGACAAATCTATGAAATTTTCAAGGATCGTAGAAGAAGAGTTGTATATATTTCTGAACGTTATAGTGGAGTCATAGTATGTACACGGATGTCAATTGTCAAACATTTTTACTCCATACAGAGGTGCGGCGTATCGTCGATCGCGATGAGACAAAATATAAAATACTATAAATAGTTTAAATTAATACAATAAACACGATTCGGCGCAGAACCGTCAAGGAGTGGAAGAGACGCTGCGCTGCTGTTCGATAACGGTTAAAAGCCTTTCCCCGTTAGAACGGGAGGCCGGGTCGGCGATCATCTTCTCGGCCAGCTGCTGCGCTTTTTCGAACTGCTGCCGTTGCAGGTAAAAAACGGCCAGGGCGTAAATGTATTCGGGTTGGTTCGGTTCGATGGCAAGGGCTTGCTTCAAGGCATTTTCGGCTTCGGGGTCCCTTTGCAGCTGCTGCAGCAGAAGTCCGAGGTTGTAGTGTATCCGGGAGCGCCGCGGCAGCCCCTGCGCTGCCTGAAAAAGGACATCGGCCGCCTCTTGGTATTTTTTTTCCTCCACCAGCAGCAGGCCCAGCGAATATTTGATGTCATACAGCTCGGGATTAGCCGTCGCCACCTCGCGGAGCAGTTGTTCGGCCGCCGCGTTTTCCCCCAGCCGGTTGTACAACATGGCCAGGTTCACCTTGGCCGGGTAGAACTCCCGGTCAATTTCGATGGCCTTGCGGTAGTTTTCAATCGCTTTCTCATACTGACCGGTATTCGAATAAAGGTTCCCGAGGTTGTGCCGCGATGCGGGAAAATCGCCCGTGTAGGCCATTGCTTGCCGGTATTCGTCGATCTGGGTGAGAAATCGTTTTCGTACGGCCGCCGACATCTCCGCCGATGGGACTGTCGTCAGGAGCCGCGCCGCTTCAATGCGAACGGCCTTTACCGGATCGTAGAGAAGCGGCGCCGCGACCTCGAGGCGCTTGCGCGGGTCTTCTTCCGGAAAGTGTCGCAGGGCGGTGTAGCGCATGAGCGCCTCCTCGTCGGAGAGCGCCCGCAGATAAGCCTGTCTGCTTTCTTTGCCGGGATAGGCCGACAGGCTCGACAGGGCCGTGGCCCGTACGATGGTCGGATACAACCGGTCGTCTGCCAGGCGGACAAGCTCGGGCAGGGCTTCCGGTACGAGCCGGCGACCGTCGGCGAGAATGGTGCCGTAATGGGGCCTTTTGCGCTGGCCGTACCATTTGCCCATGGACTCCACCGACCAGTCGGTGGTCTTGTCCACGTGGCAGCGGTTGCAGGCATTGGGCGTCTCGATTGTCCGGCTGAGGTCGGGCCGCGGGATGCGGAAGCTGTGGTCCGGACGGTAATCGATGCCCATGTAATAGCGGCCGGGCATGTGGCATTGCTCGCACTGGGCGCCGGTGCCGACCTCGAACAGCACCTCACCGGTGCCGGATTTGATCGGTTCTCCCTTTTCCCCCTTTTTCTTGTGAAAGTGGTGGTCCTTGGTGTCGTAGACGGCCGCCTTGTGACATTGGAGGCAAAGCGCGTTGCCATCGCGGATGCGTTTGATGCTGTGCACATCGTGGCAGTCGCTGCAGCGAACGCCCTGTTTGTACATTTTGCTCTGCATGAAGGAGCCGTAGACATAGACCTCTTCAAGGATCTGCCCGTCCGGGAAGTAATTTCCCTCGGTCAGCAGCTGCGGAATGGCATAATCGAGGAAGTCGATATTGGCGTGGGGGTTGTTGCCGAGCGATGAGCGGCGGGAATGACACGGGGCGCACAATTCGATTTGCGCGCGTGAGCTCAGACCGCTGGTTTTGACCACGAGAGCGTGGTTTTCTACGACCGGCCGGCCCATCTCCGGTGTTTCGGCCCACCGGACATGCGCGGAGCCCGGACCGTGGCAGGCCTCGCAGCCGACGCTGATCTCAGACCAGGTGGTATGGTAGGCGTCGGTTTCGAGATCGTAGTTTTTCTCGAGGTTGGTGGAGTGGCATTCGGCACACATGCCGTTCCAGTTCTGGCCCTGCCGGGTCCAGCTCAGCCAATCCTCGGGGTCTAGCGGCCGGTCCGGGTAGAGGTGGTACCAGCGCTTCTTTTTGACGTCCCAGGCGATGGGCAGACATTGCAGTCGTCCGCCGGGAAACGGAATCAGATACTGCTGCAGCGGGTACCAGCCGAAGGTGTGGGTAATCTCAAATTCCGCTAATTTACCGTCCGGTCCCGGGGTGGAGACAAAATAGCGGCCGTCTTTCCGGTAGAATCTTGACGTGACACCGAAGTGCTCGAACTCGGCGTTGTCGAAGTCGCCGAGCACGGTATCGGCCGTGGCCTCGGCCATGGCCCGATCGTGATGGGACCCCCGCCACTTGTCGTATTCCGGCTTGTGACAGGACTGGCACTTGGCGCTGCCGACGAAGGCAGCCGCGGGTTTGCCTGCGGTTCGGGCGGAGGAATCGGAAAGGTTGCGCTCTCTTATAAGGTACAGCGGAAGCGAGAAGATGACGACAACAGTGGCCACCACCCCCGCCGTTTTCCAGTACGCGAGTGTGCTCTTCTTCGTTACGTCTTCGCCGTTCGACTTCAGTATGTCGCCTTTCGGTGTCACCCCTTTTTTGCCCCTCCGTGCCCGAACGCCACTTGCTCCGGCCTGAATTCACTCCTGCGGATCGTTCGACCGGTATCGACCTGGACCACCTCGTTTTCGATCGTTATCGGATAGATGTCCAGCGGGCGGGGTGCCGGGGAGCGGACGACCGCACCGCGGATGTCGAATGCCGACGAATGACAAGGACATATAAACTGTTGGTCCTCTGTCATCCAGGGCACGGTGCATCCCAGATGTGTACAGCGCCGGGAAATGGCCAGAAAACCGCCGTCTTCCAGGCGGGCCAGGTAGAAATGCCCGCGGGGAAACGCCGTGACCGAATTTTGGGTAAACCCATCCACCGGCCCGGCTGTTACGATCGCACCGAAGTCACCCTCGGGTGTGGAAGACCGGCGCGGTCTCAAAAAGGACGTGACGATCCAGACCAGTTCGCCCAACACGACCAGGCCCAGGCCGAACCAGAGTTTCGTCAGAAAATTGCGTCTCGGCAGAGCCGCTGTCGTTTCTTTTTCGACGTGCTTTTTGGGCACCGGACGTCTTTTCCCCAATTCTAAGTCCTCAATTAAACTGTTTTACAGCCACGGCCACACCAGTTTCATGCCGGCCCCGCGAAACCACACCCCGGTGATGGTCATGATGATAAATGCCGCGAGAAGAAAGATAAAGACCGTCTGGACGGTCTCGTTTCGGGATGCTGAAACCCGCCGTCTCAGCATCCGGTAAAAAAGCGCGATCGCAGCCAGCAGAATACCGAACGGAATCAAACCGTCTCCGATGACCGCCGGAATACTGGAAAATCGATTGCCGGGACGCGTGAGCCAGTCGTCGAGGAGGATCAAAACCGGCGTGACCGCCAGGGCGGTAGAGGCGGCGACGATCCCTGCGATGCGTCCGGTCCGGGACGCAAACCAGATGCCGCCGGTGTCGGTTTCATACCTCAGATAAGGTAGCGTGAGAAGGGCTGCCGCGGCTACCAGCGGAACGATAAAAACCGCGAAAAGGGGATGCAGGTGCAGCAAAAGTTCCTGGAGTCCGGCAAAGTACCAGGGGGCCTTGGTGGGGTTGGGGCTCAGCCCCGGGTTGGCCGGATCGTCCAGCGGCGCATCGAAGAAAATCGCCAGCAGCATGACGACGGCGATGAGGGCCGTAGCGACAACTGTCTCGCGCAGCAGGAGATCCGGCAGGGTCGGCACTCTCTTGGGCGGGTCGAGCGGCGCCTCGCCCGGTGCGTGGGGGATGACCAATCCGCCGGCTTTGCGCACCCGCCAGAAGTGAAAGCCCATCAATAAGAAGAGCAGGATCGGAACGACAGCGGTGTGGACGGCGAAGAAGATCCTCAGGGTCGCCGGTCCGATGTCGGGTCCGCCGCGGATCAGCTTCTGGACGGCAAAGCCGAACCAGGGAACGTACTCCAGCATGCCGGTCGAAACGGTTACGGCCCAGTAGGCTAACTGGTCCCAGGGAAGCAGGTACCCGCTGAAATTGGCAATCAGCACAAAACAAAACAGGGTCAAGCCGATGATCCAGTTGAACTGTCGCGGCGGATGAAACGCGCCCGTGAAAAACACCCGCAGCATGTGCAGCAGCACCACCAAAACGAGCATGTGGGCGCACCAGTGATGCATGTTGCGTATCAATCGACCGAACGGCACGCCGGCCACCAGGGATTGAATCGATGCATAGGCGGCGGCGGGTGTCGGTTCGTACGCGAATTTCAGCAGCACGCCGGTCCCGATCTGAAGCAGCACCAGCACGGCCGCCATTCCCCCCAGGCCCCAGGTGAGCGAAAAGCGCAGCGTATCCACCGGGACGGTTGCCGGGCGAAAATGCAGGACCAGGTTTCTGAAGAGATACCGCTTGCGCTCCGCATCGGTGCGGGGGATCACGGGATCGGACAGGATCGAGAGACGGATTCGCGTGAAGAACCCGGGATCGGCATGTGGTCGGTCTGGCGGAGATGTCATGGGCCGGTGCGATGGGCTGAGTCGATGAATGGCATGATGAGCGCTAGTCCAGAGGAACGAACACCACCTCGAAGGTCTGGCCCGCCGCGGGCTGGTAGTAAAGGCCTTCGAGCACGTTTTGACGGGGATTGTAGATCAGCGTGTAGGTTGCCCCGGGATAACCGACATCCTGCAGTTCGATGAAGACCTTCAAGCCGTCGGCGCTTCGCGACGCGTCCGCCCGGGCGACGTTGATCGGACGGGGATTGAAATACCCGGCATCGATTTTGCCGGCGGCATCGATGCCGCGGATCTCGATCACGTAGCCGCCGTCCGGGCGGCGCCAGCGGCCGATCAAGGGTTGGAAACCGTGCGCGGCATCCTGTGAGTCGGCCTGGGAGGCGGCGGGCCCGGTTGCGACGACCGGAGCTTCAGAGCGTTCGGCGCCGATTCTGTTCCTGAAAAAATAATAACCGGTCAGCGCGGTCACACAAACCACGGCCAACAGAACCATGCGCCCAACCCGATTGGATCTGCCTTTTTTGCCCGAAGCCTTGATTTTGGCGTGTTTTGTTTTGTTACCCTTGGAAGTCATTTCGGTATCGCTTCAATCCTTTTTATTTTTGTCTCTTTTTCCGGATGATATACACCGCAATGCCGACGATGATCAGGCCCACGATGATGCTGACGCGGTCATCGAAATATAGGCCGTAGAGCAAATCGAGCAGGCCCAGAGCGGCAAAGAGAAAAGGTAGCGTGCGATTCATTTGCGCTTGCACCGCTGCCGGTCTATTCGAGCCGTTCCAACAGATCGCAGAGCAACCTCACGCCGAAACCGGTCCCGCCCGGCCCGCAGTAGTCGCTGCCGTTTTTGCGGTAGGCCGGACCCGCGATGTCGATGTGGGCCCAGGGCGTCTGACCGATGAACTCTTTCAAGAAGAGTGCCGCGGTGACGGCACCGCCCCAGCGCGTGGCGGGCATGTTGTTGATATCCGCCAGTTCGCTTTTCAGCTG
>JARFQH010000226.1 GCA_029287875.1 Desulfobacteraceae bacterium
TAGTCGTGTCCCTCGTCTCCGGAAGCATGGGAGATGACTAGCCGTGCTTTCATGCCGAGCCGGCTCACCAGTTCGATCGCATGTTCGATGCCCTTGCGTTTGACCACCCGGGTCGGTTGAAGGATGAGTCGTTCATCCGGATCGAGTCCCAGCGCTTTGCGGACATCGCCGGCATATTCGTCCGGTGGCGAGGGGGGATGTTCGAAATCCATCACGTTCGGAATGATGGTGGCCGATATACCCGTCCGGAGGCTGAGTTGGTTGCTCGCCGAGGAGTTAATGACAACATGGCGAATCGGCGGAAGATGCGGCGGAAAAGCCATGTTGAGATAATCCCAGACGCCATTTGTCTTGAACTGCTGGCGCTCCCAGAAAAAATCGTGATGATGGGCGATGGTGGGCAGACCGGTCTCCGCAATGATTTCGGTGATCGCCAGCCCGAGAGGGATGTTGAGCGGTATGGTCACCGAGTTTTCCGGTATCAGGAGATCGATGTTGAATCGTCGAATGAAATCGTATAGATGATCTTTAATGTGCTCCTTGAGGGCATGGATTTTGGTGGTCAGCTTCCGCTCTCTCACGCCGTTGGTGTCAAGAGCGAAAGCGGTGTTGAAAATCGACCGGATTTCCGGGTGCAGAAAATGAGCCTCAGGAACCAGGAAGGACCGCGCAGGGTCCCGATCCAGCTCTCCGCCAAAATAGAAACACTGAAACCCTTCTTCTTCGAATACATTGGCCCATTTTTCCGTTTCCATCGAAACGCCATCGGTTCCGGCAAAACGGGTCGAGATGAATCCGATGTTGTGAACCTTGTCAAAGGGGATATACATGTCAACGCCTGCGCTTTCTGTCAATTGCTAAGGGACAATTCCCCCTCGAGGAGTTTGCGGGCCATCTTGGTTTAAATATTAAAAAACCCGGAAATGTCAATGACATAATCCAGCAGTTCTCCATAAAATCCGATCACCCGGCTCTATATAAAGAATCACCGAGAACCGCTGGACAAAATCCCGGTTCAGTTCACGGGCGAGGAGAAAAGGAATGCAGACGATTCTCCAGAGGATTTACGGAAAGCAAAAGGCCGCGGTCGCCGCCTCGCGGATTGCCGCCGTTCTGGATGTGTTTTCACCTCAACAAGCGGCCGCGCAGGCCGGCCCTCTCACTGAGGCGGATGCCATTCTTGTCACTTACGGCGACACCCTCACGCGAGAGGGGGAACGGCCGCTTTGCACCCTGCACCGATTTGCGACCCAACATTTCAAGGGTGTTTTTTCCGGGGTTCACATCCTGCCGTTTTTTCCTTATTCGTCGGACGATGGTTTTTCCGTCACCGATTTTTTTTCTGTCAGGCCCGACCTGGGGAGCTGGGAGGACATCCGGGCCATCGGCGGGGATTTCAAGCTGATGGTCGATCTCGTCGCCAACCATGTCTCCGCCGAAAGCCGCTGGTTTCAGAACTACCTCGCGGGTGAGAAAGGATTCGAGCACCTGGCTATTGAAGTCGATCCGGCGGCCGACCTCTCCGGGGTGACCCGGCCCCGCTCCCTGCCGCTGTTGACCGCATTTGAAAAGCATTCCGGGCGTCGGGTGCATCTGTGGACAACCTTCAGCGCGGATCAGATCGACCTCAATTACGAGAGCCTCGACGTCCTCGAAAACATGGTGCGGGCCCTGCTCTTTTATGTGTCGCAGGGGACGCGGATCATCCGGCTCGACGCCGTTGCTTATGTGTGGAAGCAGATTGGAACCCCTTGCATCCACCTGCCCCAGGCGCACGATCTGGTCCGGCTGTTTCGCAAGGTCCTGGATTTCATCGCGCCCGGCGTGGTCCTGATTACCGAGACCAACGTGCCTCATGAGGAAAACATCCGTTATTTCGGCGACGGTCACGACGAGGCCCAATTGGTCTACAATTTCACCCTGCCGCCACTGCTCCTGTATTCACTGGCCAGGGGCGACGCCCGCGTGCTCTCCGAATGGGCGCAGACCCTGGCAACCCCCTCGGCGGACACGGCCTTTTTCAACTTTACCGCTTCACACGACGGCATCGGGGTGCGACCGCTCGAGGGCATTCTGACGGCAACCGACATATCATGGCTGGCTGATATCGTCCGGCGGAACGGCGGCAACGTGTCCATGAAAGGAAACCCGGACGGCTCGCAAAGCCCGTACGAACTCAATATCACCTACGTAGATGCGCTCAGAAATCCCGATCAGCCCGACGATCCTCTTCTCGTTTCGCGCTTCCTGGCCTCCCAGGCGGTGGCGCTGGTCCTGCCCGGTGTTCCGGCCGTTTACATCCACAGCATCTTGGGATCGCGCAACTGGACCGAAGGGGTTCGGCAAACAGGACGGGCTCGAACGATCAATCGGCAGAAACTCATGGCCGACGCGCTTGCCGCGCAACTGGCCGATCCGCAAGGTTTTCGGGCGCGGATCTTCTTCCCTTATCTCGATCTGGTGCGCCTTCGAACACGTCAGCCCGCCATGCATCCGGCGGCCGGGGCGCAAATCCTCTGCCTCGACGATCGGGTTTTTACCGTAAAGCGCTTCTGCCGGGAGCAGACCCTTTTCGCTGTGACCAACCTTTCCGCCGACGCCCTGACGGTTGCATTGCCGGAGACGAAAGGCGATGGCGTCGTCACGGATCTCATCAGCCGCAGGCGGTTTCCTGCCGATGCGGTTCCGCTTTCTCCTTACGGCATCCGTTGGCCGAGCCTTTAAGCGCCGCGGTCCTCCCCCCTCGCAAACTCTCAGTGTTCGTCTAGAAATGGTAGATTTCGGCTCCGGCCAAGACCGCAACGATCTTGCAACTGCAGGCGTAGCAGGGCTACGCCGAGGATTGCAAGGAGCGAGAACACCGGCCTGGGCCGAAAGATGCCGTTTATGGGCGGACACTCGCTAATGGTTGGCACCGAAGAAGTTGGCCATCAGGTTGTCCAACTGCCGCCGCAGCATGGCATAGGAGTAGTGCCGGGTGGCCACCGCATAGTTGTGCGACGTCATCTGTACCCACCGGGCCGGCGATTCCAGCACTTCGCGGACTTGACGGACGTTCTTCTTGGTCAGATATCCGTCCATGACGATCAGGTCGAACCCCTTGGGCTCGATGTCCCGCACGAAGATGGCGTAGCGGTTGATGAGCAGGGGCTTCTTGAAATAGACCGCTTCCAGAAAGGCGTTCCCGAAGCCCTCGTAGAGACTGGGGTAGGTGATGAAATCCGCGTGGGCGTAGAGTTCCCAGATCGAGTACCCATTCGGGGTGCCCGGAATGCGGGTGCTGATCAGGCGCAGATCCACATCCCGTTCGGCAGCGTGTTCTTTGAGCCATTCGGCGTACTCGAAGCCCTCGTCGCCGGCCTCGTGGGAGATGACGAGCTTGTAGCGCCGGTCGCCGAGCTCATGGACGAGTTCGATGGCGTGCTCGATCCCTTTGCGCTGCACGATGCGCGTCGGCTGCAGAATCAGGTGATCTCCGGGGGCGAGGCCGATGTCGCGGCGAAAGGCCTTGGTGCGCTTTTCATCGATCTGCGGCGGGTTCTCGAAGTCGAACGCATTCGGAATGATCACCGATGAGACGCCGGTTCGCAGGGCCAGTTCCTCCTGGGCGGCGGTGTTGATGACGACGTGCTCGATGTTCGGCAGGTTGGGCGGAAAGGCCATTCGGAGGTAATCACCCACCGCGTTGACCGCGAAACGCGTCCGTTCCCAGTAGAAATCGTGATGATGCGCCACCGTCGGAATCTGGGTTTCCGCAATGGTTTCGGCTATGGCCAGCCCTAAAGGCACGTGCATCGGAATGGTCAGCACGTTTTCGGCTACCATCATGTCGATTTGGAAGCGCTCGATGAACGCATGCAGCCCCTCTTTCAGAAAGGCCCGGAGGGAATGGATCGCCTCGGTCGTCTCCCGGCGGCGGCGTTTTTTACCGAATATCTCCGCGTCGATCACCCTGTTTTTCTCGTGCTGAAAAAAGGCTTCCGGAACGCTCAGGCTCCTTTCCGGGTCCCGGTCCAGTTCCCCTGCAAACCAGTAACAGCGGTGTCCACTTTTCTCGAGGGTCTCCGACCACTTGGCGGCCTCCAGGGAAACCCCGTCTGTTCCCGCGAAGCGGGTGGATACAAAGCCGATGTTTTTGCCCATGATGCCTCCCGAGCGCTGCCCATTTTGGCTGTTGACAAACCGATATTCTTTATCTATCTCAAAAGAATACCGATCATCGTGTCAAATTGCAAATTGGCGGTTGTCGACACAGAAATTTTCGGTGTAAACAAGAATCCCATAGATTACGACGGGTAACCGGTTTTCAATCCCACCACGGCAGGACTAATGCGCTCAAACAGTTGACCACCTTAAACCCCGGTCACCCGGCTCCATGTACAGGTTCACCGAGAACCGCTGGTGTCGATGATCTCCCTGCCCGGGTGGCGTCATGAAGATCGCCTTTCTTCATTATCATCTCAAAACGGGCGGTGTCACCACTGTCCTGAGGGGGCAGGTCGCTGCCATCAGGAAGGTGTGCGACACCCTTGTTATAACCGGGGATCGCGCGGGGACCGTATTGCCCTGCGAGGTCGTGGAAATCCCCGAGATCGGCTATGACCGGCCGGAGAGTCCACCACAAGCACCGGAACCAGTTGCCGACAAGATCCTGAAGGGGATTTCGAATGCATGGCCCAGCGGATGCGACGTGCTGCATGTCCATAATCCGACGCTGGCCAAGAACCGATGCTTTCTTCGAGTTTTAAACCGGCTGCAGCAGGCGGGGGTCCATCTTTTTTTACAAATCCATGATTTTGCCGAAGACGGGCGGCCGGGCGCCTACTTCCGTGAGCCCTATCCTGCGGACTGTCATTACGGCGTCATCAATTCCCGGGATCGTGAGATCCTCCTCAGGACCGGGCTCGACGCTGCCGGAGTGCACCTGGTTCCCAACGCCATCCAGCCCCTGCCGGTCGAAAGGCGCCGCCCCGAACCGCTCGTCCTCTACCCGATCCGCGCCATTCGGCGCAAGAACCTGGGCGAGGCCATCCTGTTGTCGTTGTTCCTGCGAAACGGCCAACGCCTGGACGTCAGTCAGCCGCCGAACAGTCCGCAGGACATAGCGAGCTACCGGGCCTGGAAGCGTTATGTAAAGGAAAAACGCCTGAATGTAAACTTCGACGTCGGCCAGAAAGTCGACTTTTTCGCCCTGGTGGGCGCTGCGGCGTCGATGGTCACCACGAGCATTACGGAGGGATTCGGTTTATCCTTTCTCGAGCCCTGGACGGCCGGATTGCTGCTGTGGGGACGCAGGCTCGGGGAGGTCTGCCGGGATTTCGAACAAAACGGTGTCCGGCTGGACCATCTTTACGACCGGCTCGAGGTCCCATTCGACTGGTTCGATACGGACGCCTTTTTCCAGCGCTGGCGTGCGGCGGCATTGGCTGCCGCGGATGCCTACGATCACGCCCTCGCACCGGAGGCCGTGGATCGCAGCCTTACCTCCATGAGACGTGGCAAGATGGTCGATTTCGGCAACCTCGACGAAACGTCTCAACGGCACATCCTTTCGCGGCTGCTGACGGATGCGGCGGCGAGAGCGAAATTGATCACGCTGAATCCTTGGATAGAGCACCCCGGGGTCGCATCGGAATCAGCAGAAATCATCACCAACAACCGCAAGGCAGTTGCAGATCGCTACGCTCCGGCACTTTACCGGGAGCGACTCTTGACGATCTATGACCGGGTTGCCCACCACCCGATTCGCCACCGGATCGACAAGCGGGTGCTGCTCGACGCATTTTTCGATCTCGAGCGCTTCCCGCTTCTCAAGTGGGGTGCTTATGACGGTTGAAAAGGCGATATTCGAGCGGCACATCCGTCCTCTTACGCCGGTTCCGACAGGGGTTGTACCTCGTCTGGAGGGGATGCAAAATTTCAGGGCCATTCTCTTCGACGTTTACGGCACCCTTTTGATCAGCGGCTCGGGCGATATCGGCGTCACTCGGAAACAGTCTGCGAAGGTGGATGACCTGCAAGACTTGCTGCAGCGCTACCATATCGACCGGACACCGGACGGCCTCTCGGCGGCATTGCATCAGTCCATAGAAGAAGAACACGCAGAGGCGCGGCGACGGGGGATCGATTTCCCCGAGGTCGACATTATCCGTGTCTGGCAAACGGTGCTCGGCTTCGGGGATGCCTCACGGCTAAAGTTATTTGCCCTGGAGTACGAACTGATGGTGAATCCCGTCTACCCCATGCCCGGTCTAAACACCCTGTTGTCGACCTGCCGGGCGCGTCGCATGCCGATGGGCATCATCTCAAACGCCCAGTTTTTCACGCCGTTTCTGTTGGAGCGGTTTCTGGGATCGAGTCTTGAAAAGAGCGGATTCGATTACCGGTTGATTTTCCTTTCCTACCGGTTCGGATATGCCAAACCGTCGATGTTCATGTTCAAACGGGCGGCCGACGAACTCTCCCGCACCGGCATTCCGGTGGAGGCGGCCCTGTATGTTGGCAACGACACGCTGAACGACATCCGGCCGGCGAGCGCCGTCGGTTTCAAGACCGCTCTTTTTGCGGGCGATGGTCGCTCGCTGCGGCCCAGAGAGTCCGATGACCGCTGCCGGGGACT
>JARFQH010000282.1 GCA_029287875.1 Desulfobacteraceae bacterium
GCTCCACTGAGGAACAACAGTTCTGAAGTAGCCGAAGGCGCATAGGCCTTGAGTTCTCATCGAATGATCGCCACTACCGATACGGCTCACCGGCGGGTAAGCTTCCACATCGAGCGCCAACCGGGATCGGTAATTTTTAACACGAAAATAGATGAAATCGGCGACATCCTTCAACTGGCAAACGGGCCAAACCGGCTAAACCTGACAAAGGCCCGCGCCTCCGCTCGGATAAACTGATGAACTATCTCGCACATGCCTATCTTGCCGAGTCTTCGGATGAGTTTTTGATCGGCAGTATTATGGGTGATTTTGTCAAAGGCCCGGTCGATGATCTTTTCAATCCCCAAATCGCCAATGGCGTCCTTTTCCACCGGCGTGTCGACGCCTTTGCCGACAACCATGCCATGAGCCGGGCCAGCCGCAACTTGTTCAGTCCTCGGTGCCGCCGTTACGCCGGCGTCATCCTGGATATCTGTTACGATCACTTTCTGTCCAAAAACTGGTCTGTTTACACGGACTCTGACCTGTCCGAATTCATCACGCGGGTCTATGAGACCCTGAAGCGCTACCATGACATTCTGCCTGCCAGACTGCAGTTGGTGTTGCCGCGAATGGTGCGGCAAAACTGGCTGAGCTGCTACCGTACCCTGAGCGGCGTCGACATTACTCTGGGCCGGATCGCCAAGCGCATCCATCGCGAAAACACCCTTGACGATTCGATCGGGGAAATCAGAAAAAATTACGGACAGCTCGAACGCAATTTCCATGTGTTCTTCCCGGACCTGGTCGACTTCGCGAAATCTTTTCCGGTGTGAGAAAAATTTAAAATCCGGTTACCCGGCGAAGTCTATCGTTTTTTTATTTTCACCGAGAATGGCTGATTGGATATGCACAACTGATCGTCAGGGCAGGACGTCTTGATCCAACACGAGGACAGGCGCATGGTTTCGATGGACTAAATCAGGTAGTGCTTCAGCTTGTTCAGGTCCGTGTCTGCGGGTTCATTCAAAATTGCGCCGACCTGGATCTCGCCGTCCACTTCCACCATGCGGCGGGCGTCACATTGAAAGTCGAGCTGTTCACCGGTTTGGGGAAGCTTGAAAGACAGGTTGAAGCGATCCAGTTCCCGCAGAAAGGCCTCTTTGATTTTCGATCCCTTCGGATAGGTGACAAAAACACCTCCCATGGCAATATCGGTGATTACACAGGGAAATGAATCGCTGTGGCCGTCGATGTCCATGGTCGTGGTCGCCGGGAGGGTAATCTTGCTTCTCTGATGGCCCCGGCGGTCGGAACCGGTTTCATGAGGCAACAGATAGCGCTGCGCTTCGAGGTAATCGAGAATGATCTTGTCCAGCAGGGACGCGACTGTACGCCTTTCTTTCTTGGCAGCCCGCTTAAGTGCTTCGCGGACGAGGATACTCATTCGAATGCTGTAAACGATGTCTTTTTTCATGTTATTATTGTATAAATATTGTATTACAATGTCAACGAAATTTATATATACTGGATAAAATCGTTGCACGTGGACAAAATTTAAGTTGTTCTTGACCTGAAAGAGCCGGTGTGGTTCTTTAAATCATTGTATATTCCGCCCCCAGGAAGCAACCTATCGATTCATATGTAAATATGAGAAAAACCCGCCGGTGCCGGCGATCGCAGTTTGCGGGAATTCATCGCCGACACCCTTAAAAACAAGGCTGGGACCGGAGAAAAAAGAAACAATTAAAGGAGGAGATCATCGTGACAACTGCAGATTTCAAGGCAATGGTCGTCAATGAGAAAGGGGACAAGACATTTAATCGCCCTATTACACGCAAGTCCTTTGATGATCTGCCCGAAGGGGATGTCCTGGTCAAGGTCCGATACTCATCACTCAACTACAAAGATGCGCTTTCGGCCACAGGCAACCGGGGCGTCACCAAAAATTTTCCGCATACCCCAGGCATCGATGCAGCCGGAAGCGTGGCGGAGAGCCGAAGCCCGCAATTTAAATCCGGTGATGAGGTGATCGTCACCGGTTACGATCTTGGGATGAACACCTCCGGCGGTTTTGCCGAGTTCGTCCGCGTGCCGTCCGGCTGGATCGTTCCGCGTCCGTCGTCCCTCAGTCTGAAGGAAAGCATGATTTACGGGACCGCCGGCTTTACGGCGGCTCTGTCGATTTACGAACTGATCGATCACGGTCTCGAGACGCAACAGGGCGCTGTTCTGGTCACCGGCGCCACCGGCGGTGTCGGCAGCCTGGCCGTTTCGATCCTTTCGAAAATCGGCTTTCGCGTCACGGCCGTCAGCGGTAAGGCGGACCGAAAGGCGTTTCTCGAAGATCTGGGGGCCACTGAGGTCATCAGCCGCGAAGAAGCTGCCGACACATCTGGTC
The DNA here is from genome assembly GCA_029287875.1 of Desulfobacteraceae bacterium. GTDB lineage: Bacteria > Desulfobacterota > Desulfobacteria > Desulfobacterales > SG8-13 > JARFQH01. The sequence continues at coordinate 2,381 of JARFQH010000282.1, forward strand.
GCCCCCTGCTGAAAGGCCGCTGGGCGGGAGTTGTCGACACGGTGGGGGGCGACATTTTGGCGACGGCCATCAAAGCGACCCAGTACGGTGGGTCCATTGCCTGTTGCGGACTGGTGGCCTCTCCCGAATTGAATACAACGGTCTTTCCGTTTATCTTGCGCAAGGTCAACCTGCTGGGCATCGATTCGGTGGCCTGTCCAATGGATCTTCGTTTGAGAATCTGGCAAAAACTCGCTGCCGACTGGAAACCGGAACACCTCGATGACCTGTGCAAGACCGTCTCCCTCGAAGAGGCCGACCCACTGATCGATACGATACTCAAGGGGCAGCTGAGCGGCAGAGTGGTGATTGATCTTGCCCGTTGAGAAGAAGAGACCGGGTATGGAAAATAAGTCTGAAAACAATTCAATCGCCGAGAAGATCATTTCTGAGGATCGTCCACCTGAGACGGCTGCGCCCTTACCCGACGGCAGCATTGAAGCCGCTTCCGGCGGCGGGAAAAAGGCAAGCACAAAAAGTGCGGTGCCGACAACTGCTGATCCGCCACCCCAAAAACCAGCCGCCGCAGCCGAAGAAAAGACGCCGAGCGAAGCCACCGGTGTCGGCCGGTCCAGCGATTCGGAAAAACGGGATGTCCCACGTCTGGGCGACGGGTCGAACCTCGACATCATCCTCGACATTCCACTGGAAGTCACGGTCGAGCTCGGACGGACGAAAATGCCGATTCGTGATCTGCTCCAATTGGGGCCCGGATCGGCGGTTCCGCTGTCTCGTCTGGAAGGCGAACCGGTGGATATACTGGCCAACAACAAGCTGATTGCCCGGGGGGTGGTTTTGGTCAAGGATGATAAATACGGCATCCGCATTACTGAAATAACAGGCCGCTTGGAACGGCTGCGCGGCCTGCGTTAGTTTCCGTCCATAAATGAGCAATTTCTGGATCGGAAACTTATCAATCACACCAATGAGACCGGGAATGGGCACGAGGGAGGTGACAAACGCCGCCTCGCTCGTGATGGGTAAATTTTGCGATAACGAAAGCCGCAGACTCAGGGCCGCACGGCACGAACCGCGCCGCAGGCGTAAATATCGTGGTGAAGTCGCTTGAAACCCTTTTCCCGGATCGAGGTCACGATAAGAGCTTCCTTTTTGTAGCCCTTTGCAAATACCTCCGCAGTCCAGTACCAGGGAGCGCTCTGGCCCGGAAAATAGGGGGGCGTCTTGTAGAGTTCGGCCAGTTCGCTGCCGAAGGGTAGGCGCCAGTCGCGATACCCACCGGCGGCCAGTGAGCTGATATAGGTGCGGGCGGCGTTAAAATCCTGGCATTCACCGAGGTCGGCGTTTGAGTCGAGCAGGCTCCAGGTCAGCCCGGTCTTGGTGTCGGTAAAGGTGTCGTTTTCGTTGACGACGTATCGGGTACCGGACTGACGGATCTGCGCAGCGATTTTCCTTTTCTCGGCCTGAATCCGGTTTCTTTCCTGCGCCAGTTCCACCTGCTGGCGTCTGCGTTGCTCTTCAATGCGTTTTTGGTAGAGTGTTCGGTTTTCATTCTGGAGCTGGGACAGCAGCAACCGGGCACTTTTGTCGAACCTCCCGGATGGATTCAAACGAATATAGTGTCCGATGTAATTGATTCTGTCAGGCAGGCTGTACTGGCTGTTCTGACTGTAGGCGGCCGCTGTCTGCCATTCACGGCTTTCTCTGAGGTTGCGGTCGAGTCGGGCAATATTGTCTCTGATCCGGGCTGCTTGGGTTGAATCGGGATTTCCGTCAAGGTAGGCTGCCAGAACATTTTTGGCCGATTCAAACTTGTTGCCGAGCCGCTTCACGGTATCCATCAATTCCGCGACATCGCGTTTGTCTTCCATTACGGCTTTTAAGTTGTCGATTTCGGTGGTGCGGTAATTCTTGGGGAAGTAGTTGAGAAAATTGTCGCAAAGCAGAATACAATTATCCCAATTGCCGGCCTGGTCGCACTGCGGCATGGTTTTCATCAGGTGTCCGTAGTACTCTTCACTCATATCAGCCACCAAGGCCTCGACCTGGGTGCGGTGCCGACCGTTTGGATGTTTCAGCAGATACCCGAGGTAAGCCTCGATCCGATTTTTGGAATCGAGCCGGGCGGCATCCTTGAGGCGGGCGTAATCGACATTATCGATCAGGGTCGGTATCTCGGAAAGTTTCAGCTGAATTGAAGTGGCGTGCGGACTGTTGGGATATTTTTCGATATACTGGTTATACAAGGCTGAGGCCACGGCTTCATAGTTGGCGTCTATGGCAAGCTTCTCTACCGCTGCGGTTACAGAATCATAGCTCTGCAGCTCGACCGTTTGATTGATTTCGCGAATCTTTGACCGCGCCGCCGTGAGGTATGTGCTTTCGGCATGGGAATCGATGAAATACTGGAGCAAGACTTTCTGGTCTTCGGGGTCCTCAATGGCGTTGACCCGCTCGAGAATGGCCTGGTATTCTTTTGATATCTGCCGCGTTTTAAGGTAACGGACACCGTAGGTGCCGACCGTCGCAAGCAACAGCAGGGCCAGCAGCGCGGCGGCCGCCATTTTCAGTGACCATCTTTTCGATGTCTGCTGCGCCTCCCGCAGGGCTTTATAGCGGTCGTTGGACTTGATGTTGAGCACCGATGCTGCCGCGGCCGGTGCCACCATATTTTTACCTTTTTTGTCGTTTCTCAGCCTGAGAGCTTCCGTGAAAATCTCCACCAGCGGCTGATTGATCTCGTTTTTGTTGCGGCCGGCCGCATCCAGCAGGACAATTTCAGAATCGTCCCAGCTGATGATCTCATAAGCTGCCGCCTTGTTTTTCATGCTGCCCGACTCGGCGGCGATCAGATCTCCGTCCAGCAGATGGAGATAACCCACTGCGCCGGCCGTTCTGATTTCAACGGTGCAGGTGAGCCTTTCGAACTGGGCCATGTATAGAAAAGAGGGCAGACTGATGCCCTGAACCATTCCGCCGTCCCGGTCGGAGAGGGCATCGAAAACCTTGTTGTTCAAGATTTTGGTTTTTATGAGTCGTTGATAGTTTTCGACATCCGCGCCGCTCATCTTGTTAGTGCAGTAGCCGAGATGCACGGTGATTTTGCCCGGTTCTTTGTGCCAGGGCCACAGCGCTCCATAATAATACCCCCTTCCGGCCTTGCGCAGATAGAGGGCCTGCTCTTCCCGAATACCGTTTAGGTACTTGAGTGTCGCGCTGAACCGCAGTTTCACCGGCATCGGTTTACCGGCCGGTTTTTTGGCGGCTCCGAAGAAGCCTTCCAATTGTTTGCCGAGGGTTTCGATGTCGCGACCTTGGGAAACCGCCTGATAGAGGCTACGGGTGACGTTGTAAGGGGTTTTCTGCATATCGGGCAGGGCATCCAACAATTCCACGAGTGTCAGAAAATCCCGGGTGACACTGAGACTGATCAAGAGATCCGACAGCTCCCTGCTGGTGTTGCCGGTTCCTGTAGTGGTTGTCTGTTCGGTCATGATACCAATTTCTCCTGTGATACGCCGCATACCCAAACTATTCGGGAACGGTGGAAATACCTTTAAGGTCTATATTTTACACGAATTTTCACACTGAATCAAGCATACCTTTTCAAATCCGTTATTGTGGGCTATGGTGAATGGTCGACCGGTCAGCCGGACTGAAACCAGTCGCGAAAACCGCCGTTGCTGAATGTCCGATAAGGCAGGAAGGAATCGAAAATGGAAGTTACCTTTCACGGAGCCGTGCGAGAGGTCACCGGTTCCATGCACGTGTTGACCACCTCAGCTGATCGGGTGATACTCGACTGCGGAATGTTTCAAGGCCGCAGAAAAGAAAGCGAGGCCAAGAACAGAGTTCTGCCCTTCGATCCGCAGATCGTCACCAATGTAGTGCTCTCGCACGCGCACATCGACCACTCGGGACGAATTCCGCTGCTGGTAAAAGACGGGTTCAACGGTCGCGTGGTCTGCACGCGGGCAACGACCTCGGCCTGCACCTACCTGCTGATGGACTCGGCCCACATTCAGGAGTCGGACGCCGATTACCTGAACTACAAATCCGTTCGGGGGTCCCTTAACCAGATGAAGCCCTCAAACCGCAAAAAAATGAACGTCGGCAGCCGGCTCTCGGACGTCAAGAAAGTGCTCAAGAAAAACCGCCACGAACTGGATGCCAGTATCATCAACGACTTTATGGACCAGCTGCATCTGGAAAAAATTCAACCGCTTTACACGAGCGCAGACGCCCAAAATGCATTGGCCAGCTTTGACGGATACCCCTACCGCTACCCGGTTGCGATCGGAAGCAACATGACCTGCTCGTTCTACGATGCCGGGCACATCCTCGGCTCGGCCATCAGCATGATCCGGATTGAGGATAACGGTCGTCCGATCACCGTCTGCTATTCCGGAGACCTCGGCCGCTTCGACAAGCCGATCGTGCGCAATCCAACCTTGAACTTTGAAGAACAGCACCGCGACGTGGACCTGCTGATAGTGGAGAGCACTTACGGTGACCGCTCGCATGAGCCGGTCGAGGCGCTCAAGCCGAAGCTCGAAAAGATCCTGGTCGAGACCAACAACCGCCGGGGGACCGTGCTGATTCCGGCGTTTGCCTTCGGCCGTACCCAGGAACTCCTGTACGTTCTCCACGAGCTCTACGATGAGAAGGCAGTGCCGCGCGTCCCGATATATGTGGACAGTCCTCTGGCCGTCAACATCACCCGGGTATTCGGCGAGCATCCCGAAGTGTACGATCGTGATGCACAGGAAGTATTTCTTAAAAACGGCAAGAATCCTTTTTTTTTCGATCAGGTCCATTTTGTCACGTCGGTGGAAGAATCGATGCGGCTCAACCGCGAAAAAAAATCGCACATCGTTCTGGCCGCTAGCGGCATGTGCGAAGCCGGCCGGATTCTGCATCACCTGCGCCATAAAATCCACGATGAAAAAAACACAATTCTGATCGTCGGTTTCATGGCGCAGAACACCCTCGGGCGACGCATCATCGATCAAGGCACGGCTTATGAACAGTCAGGCAGAAGCGGACCGCCGCCGATTCTGAAGTTTCTCAACAAAGCCTACCCCTTGAAGGCACACGTGAAGAGTCTCGGTGGATTCAGCGCTCATGGAGACAAACAGGAACTCTTGCGGTTCATCAAGGAGTCGAATTTAAACATCAAGCGCATAGCCGTGGTACACGGGGAGGAGGACCAGGCCCTGGCATTTGCCGGCCATCTGCGTCAGGCCGGCTATCCGGTCCTGGTCCCGAAAAGAGGCGAAACCATTCGGCTGTAATCATCAGGAGACACGCGCAGGGGGGCCAAAAAGATGAGTCGGTTTTTGATGGTTGACATCGGCGCTGGAACCATGGACATCCTTTACATCGACAATGAGTCGCCCCAACACTACAAGGCGGTCGTCAAGTCGCCGGTGCAGACGGTGGCCGAAAGGGCGGCCGGTCTGCCTGGAAACCTGGTGGTGACCGGCAGTGAAATGGGCGGCGGTCCGATTACCGAAGTACTGCGGGAACGGGCCGGGCAAGCGCAAGTCGTCATGTCGGATGCGGCCGCCGCCACCCTGAGTCACAGGTCGGAGCGCATCCGCGATTGGGGAATCCAGGTGGTCGACGATGCCGCTGCCGAAGAATTGGCGCAGGACTCTCGGTACACTCACTTGATCCTCGAAGACCTGGAAACCGAAAGGTTGCGGCAGGTCGTCACATCTTTCGGCGTACCGTTTGAGTTCGAGGCCGTCGCGGTCTGTGCTCAGGACCATGGGGTACCGCCGCCGGGAACCTCCCATCTGGTCTACCGACACGAGATCAACTGCACGGTCCTGGAACGCGAACCATTGCCCCACGCCCTGTTCTATCGCGGATCCGAGGTACCCGTTAGCCTCAATCGGCTACGTTCGATTGCGGCCAGCGCCGCAAAACTGCCGACCGATGAGGTTTATGTCATGGACAGCGGCATGGCGGCCATTCTCGGTGCGTCCGTCGATGTGCTGGCCGATTCCAGGGAAAACGTCCTGGTTCTCGACATCGCCACCTCTCACACGGTCGGAGCTGCGCTTTCGGGCGGCGAGTTGGCCGGTTTTTTCGAGTACCACACCCGTGACATTACGCTGAACCGTCTGGAATCCCTGCTGTGTGAGCTGGCCGACGGCAAATTGTCACATGCCGACATATTGAAGGAGGGTGGCCACGGTGCCTATGTGCGCCGCAGTATCGGTTTCGATGCCGTTGACATCATTCTGGCCACCGGACCCAAGCGCCGCCTTGTTGAAACCTCACGACTGCCGATCACATTTGGAGCGCCTTGGGGGGACAACATGATGACCGGAACGGTCGGCCTGCTGGAAGCCCTGCGCCGACACAAGGGCCTCGAGGCGATCGTCTATCTGTAGAGATCCCGGCCGAACGGATCGGCCGATTGATACTGATTGTTTGAAGGTACAGGCAATGGCTTCGGATGCGCCCGCAGAAAAGTTCCTCAAATATGCTCTTCATTCGAGGAAATCGTTCATGACGACAAGATGGCCGATATCCTGTTTTCTTGACAAGCGCTCATGGCCCTGCGGGCCGCCACGGTGAATGAAAATGGCGCACCGGAGCTCGGATGAGCGGTTGCGAAAAGCGTCTGACTGTCCGAGTCGCTTACGGGGTCTTGGACCGGACCCAATGCCGATACCGCATGGAAAGCACAACCTCGGGGAACCATCCACCCCTTTAATTTTTTTATCGGACTGGTCCGGGAGTAGAGCTCGTTGGCGGCGAGTTTCAGCCGCTGCTCGAAACCGGTTATCCGGGCGGAGGCGCCCACCTTATTTTCGTTTTAAACCATGGCCCTTGGTTACGTTTTTTGCCGCCTGGTGGTTTCTTAATCTCGTGATGAACTTAACCGTTCCGGGTTTGCAGCCGTTTTCCGCCGCTCTTCTCTTACCCTCCTGCGAAATTTTCGTGCTGATGGCGGTGACGGCAGTGGCGGTGCGCTGGGGCATGCCTTATCATGCCGCCTATTATATTCCGGCCATTGTTGTCGTCTTGTTTTTACGCCTCTTTATTTTCGCCGATTTTCTGGTCCCGTTTTATTTAAATCGCAAGTTCAATCTTTATATCGATTCGCTCTACCTGCCGGATCTCGTGCTCCTGCTCTACAAAAGCACGCCGCCAAGTACCTTTTATTCCGCCCTTATCCTGCTGGCAGCGCTCGTCATCCTTCTGTGCCTGGGGCTTCACAAGTCCCTCGCCGTCATCCACGGCTTCTTTCGACATCCCCATGGAAGGAGGATTTTTTGGGGCACGGCCGGACTGTTGTTTTTCGTCAGCGCCGGATATCACCATCTCGTGAACGGAAAAACCGTCACCGCCGGTATGTTCGCAGGCATGCAACGCGTGGCTGAAGAAATCCGTTTCATTCTGGATATCGGAACCTACCGTCGCCGGATCCTCAACGAAGTGCAGCAAACCGGGATGGATGGTGTCGACCCATCCAGCGCAATAAAAGGCTTGAAAGGCAATGATGTCTACCTGTTTTTCATCGAGTCCTATGGACACACCGTCTTCGGGAATCCGGAGCATCTTAATCTTTTCAAACCGATGCTGCGCCGCTTCGAGCACGACCTGTCAGCTGCCGGGTTTGAGGTCGTTTCGAATTTCGTCGACTCACCGTCTTACGGCGGCACGTCATGGTTAGCGCATGCGACTGCTGTCAGTGGACTTCATATCGACAACCAGGTACGGTACCAATTCCTGCTGACATCAACGATCCGGACCGCCATCGAAAGATTCAATACCGCCGGTTACCGTACCGTTTGCGTCATGCCCGGCACGATCCGGCCATGGCCGGAAGGTACCTTCTTCGGTTACAGCCAGATCTACACCCAACCGGCCTTCGGTTACCGCGGGCCCGGTTTCGGCTGGTCTGCCATGCCGGACCAGTTCGTCCTCGATTTCGTCCGGCGCCGGGAAATAGAGAATCGGCGCCGGCCGCTTTTTATCGAAATCGTCCTGGGCAACAGTCATGCGCCCTTTCATGTCCTGCCACCCTTCCTCGCTGACTGGTCCCGGATCGGCGACGGTACAGTTTATCAAGACCTCGATCCGCTTTTCTTTCCGGTTACCTGGTCCGACATGACCCATGCCGCCGAAGCTTACATCGCCGCCCTGACTTATGATTTCAAGGTCATCCAGCGATTTGTCGAACAATTTGTAAAAGACGATGCACTGGTCATCCTCATGGGCGATCATCAACCGAACGTCCAAATTACCGGGCCCGGACGTCCGTGGTCCGTGCCCGTGCATGTCATCAGTCGCAACCACGCATTTCTCGAACCGTTCCGCCGGCGTCACTATTCCCCCGGTGTCTTTCCATCTCAGCCCCTGCCGCACGACAGGATGGCGCATGTGCTGACCAACCTTTTTGCGGATTTCAGCCCGCTGCCAGTCCCCGATTGACGCTGCACCGCACGGCAGAATCCACAATGGACTTGGAATTTCTTTACAAACTGTCTTTTTGCATTATTTTTTGATTCCAAATGGATGAGTAATGCAGCGGAAACTCGAGCGAATCATTGGATTCCGCAACACTGAAACCAAACAAGCCTCAAGGCTTGACGACATAAAGGTGACACAATGAGCGAAATAGACAACACGACCAAAAAAACCGGTGATACGGTCAACGAGCACTCGGATCCGGAAAGCCGTCCGCAGCCGAAAAATGATATTCCCAGCGAGTTGCCGATCCTGCCCCTGCGCAATACCGTGGCTTTTCCATTCTCTATGATGCCGCTTTCGGTAGGCATTCCGCGGTCGGTGAACCTCGTCAACGACGCCTTGAAGGGAGATCGACTGATCGGCCTGGTGGGCATGAAATACCCGGAAATCGAGGAGCCGCTGCCGGGCCAGACTTATGAAGTCGGTACGATCGCCAAGGTTGAACACGTGACGCGGTCGGCCGACAACAGCCTGCAGGTCATCGTTCAGGGGATCGAACGGTTTCGGATCGATTATTGGATGGCCGATAAGCCTTATCTGAAAGCCCATATCGCCATGGCGCCAGACAAAATCGAAAAGGACCTCGAGCTGGATGCCCTGCAGCGCAGTCTGCGTGAACTCGCCCAGCAGGTTGTGGCGCTGTCGCCGAAATTCCCGAAGGAGGTCGGTGATTATTTGTCCCAGGTCAAAGACCCGCGCTACCTGGTCTATCTCGTGGCCAGCGGTACCGAACTGGAAGTGTTGAAAGCCCAGCAGATTCTTGAGATCGATTCCCTCAAAGAAAAATATCGACTGCTGATCGGCCATTTGACCCGTGAGAAAGAGGTCCTCACGATAGGGAAAAAAATCGAGTCCGAGGCCCGTGAAGAAATGAGCAAGGCCCAGCGGGAATACTACTTGCGGCAGCAATTGCGCGCCATTCAGAAAGAACTGGGCGAATCGGAACCGGGCCAGTCAGAAATCGACGAGTACCGCCTGAAAATCGAAGACGCCGCCCTGCCGGAGGAGGCCCTCAAGGAGGCCGAACGGGAGTTGAAGCGGTTGGGCGGAATGTCGCCGCAGGCGGCCGAGTACTCGGTCATCAAAACCTACCTGGACTGGCTGATCGATCTGCCTTGGAATAAAGCCAGCGAGGACCAGAGCGACATCGGGCGCGCACGAGCGGTACTGGATGAGGACCATTACGGGCTCGAAGACGTCAAGCAGCGGTTGATCGAGTACCTGGCGGTGCGCAAGCTGATTCAGGAACGCGGAAAACCGGAGTCGACGAAAAAAGCAGCGGAACCCTCCGAGGCCATGGGCGTTATCCTCAGTTTTGCCGGTCCTCCGGGAGTCGGCAAGACCAGCCTTGGCCAGAGCATTGCACGGGCTTTGGGTCGAAAATTCACCCGCATGAGTCTCGGCGGCATGCGGGATGAGGCCGAAATCCGTGGGCACCGCCGCACTTATATCGGTGCGATGCCCGGGCGCATCATTCAAGCGCTCAAGCGTGCCGGAACCCGCAATCCGGTTTTCATGCTGGATGAAGTCGACAAGATCGGCGTCGACTGGCGCGGCGACCCCAGCAGTGCGCTGCTGGAGGTCCTCGATCCGGCCCAGAACAAAGCGTTCAGGGATCACTACCTGGATGTTGATTTCGATTTGAGCGACGTTATCTTCATCACCACCGCCAATCAACTCGAAACCATCCCGGCACCTCTGCGGGATCGCATGGAAATCATCCAACTGGACGGCTATACGGAATACGAAAAACTCCAGATTGCCCAGCGACACCTCGTGCCGCGGCAGTTGAAGGCGCACGCCCTCGCAGACGAGGAGGTCACCTTCACCGCCGAAGCGCTGCGCAAGATCGTCCAGGACTACACCCGCGAAGCCGGGGTTCGCAACCTCGAGCGTCAGATCGGCGCGGTCTGCCGCAAGAGTGTCGTCAAAATCGCCGCCCAGGAGTGGACGCACGTGATGATAACCCCGGAGCTGGTGCGCGAATATCTAAAAAAGGAAAAGTTCGAATCCGAGCTGTCCGAAAACATCGAAATTCCCGGAATCGCAACCGGTCTGGCCGTGACTGCAGTCGGCGGCGACATTCTGTTCATCGAAGCCACCCGCATGAACGGCAGGAGCAAACTGACCCTTACCGGTCAACTGGGGGACGTGATGCGCGAAAGTGCCCAGATCGCCCACAGCTACGTGCGCTCCAAAGCCGCCGAACTGGGTGTGGATCCGAACCGGTTCGAAAAAACGGACGTACATCTGCACGTGCCGGCCGGAGCTGTCCCGAAAGACGGCCCCTCGGCCGGTGTGGCCATGGCCATGGCCATGGCCAGTCTGTACAGCGGCCGTCCGGTTCGGGGCGATGTCGGAATGACCGGAGAGGTCACCTTGAGGGGACGCGTGTTGCCGGTGGGCGGCATCAAGCAAAAAATCCTGGCTGCGCATCGCGCCGGGCTCACCACGGTTATTCTGCCCAAACGAAACGAGAAAGATCTGGAGGATCTGCCGGATGAGGTGCGCAACACCCTGATCTTCGTGACAGTCGATCGGATCGATGAAGCCTTGAAGGTGGCGTTTGTAACCGATCAGGACGGGGAGGAAACAGCGAATTTTTCATTTACAGTGAATCGATCATCTGTGTAAAAGATGGCCGCATTGCAAGGCGAACGGGCAGCGGCGGCGGGCGCTGACACCACAAATGGATTGAACCGCAAGGATCGTTTCTTGGTCATTGCGGCGGCGCTCATGGCCCTTTTCTTGGGAGCCCTCGACACCCTGGTGATGGGAGCCGCCATGCCGACCATCGTGGCCGACATGGGCGGGCTGGAACTCTACAGCTGGGTATTTTCGGTTTACCTCCTCAGCCGTGCCGTTACCCTTCCGATATTCGGCAAGTTGGCCGATCTTTACAGCGGCAAGCACCTTTTCGGCTTCGCCATCGCTATTTTCCTGGCCGGCTCGCTCGTGGCCGGTTTTTCGACCTCGATGGTCCAACTGATTCTCGCCCGGGCACTCCAGGGTGTGGGCGCGGGGGCCGCCTTCGCCTTGGTGTACATCCTGCTGGCCGATATCGCCGCGCCTGGAAAGCGCGGCAAGATGATGTCGATCGCCAGTTTCGTGTGGGGCCTGGCCAGCGTTCTCGGGCCGCCGATGGGCGGTTTCATCGTCAATTACTGGTCCTGGCGCTGGATTTTTTTCATCAACCTGCCGCTAGGGTTTCTATCCTTTCTGGGCATCTATCTCTATTTCAAGGAAACCCGCGTAAAGAAACGCCGTGCCGCCCTGGACCTGTTCGGCGCGGCCACTCTGACCCTGACGGTCCTATCCTTGCTGACGGTTTTCCTGATGACAGGCAATCACTACCGCTGGCTGTCGCTGCCGATAATCGGGCTTCTATCAGTTTCACTGGCCGGAGGAGTGACGTTCTACTATGCCGAGAAGCACGCCGCCGATCCGATCCTGTCAATCGATTTCCTGAGTCGGTCTGGATTTAGTTCAGGTAACGCAGCCGCGTTTTTAAGCAGTTTCGCGATCTTCTCTCTGGCGGCGTTCAGTCCGCTGTTCATTCAGGGTGCCCTGGGAAAATCACCGGCCGAGATGGGGGTGGCGATGATCCCTCTCAGCCTGGCCTGGTCGGGGGGTGCCCTGCTCTGCGGTCAGACGGCCCACCGCGTGAGGAAACGCCACTATGCAGTGGCGGGCGCCTTTTTTATGCTGGCCGGCAGCGGCCTGGCGTTGACCGCTTCCCCATCGATCGGGCTCTTTACGACGGCCTTGGCCCTGGCCGGGGCCGGTATGGGGTTCGTGTCGATTGCCTCCCTGCTCATCGTACAGGACAGTCTGAAGACCGAGAACCTCGGTGCTGCCACCGCTTCTCAGCAGTTTGCCAGAACGCTCGGTGGGACCATCGGAGTGGGGATTTCCGGCAGCCTGCTCAATGCCCGGTTCATGGGAAAGTTGTCTGAATCCGGTCTCGACGGCAGTCTGCCGCCGGCAATCGGCGAGCAGATCCGCCAGAACATCGAGCAGATTTTCCGACCCGATATCCAGTCGTTGATACCGGCGAACGCCCTTATGGCTCTCCAGGAAACCGTCGGACGGGGCGTGTCGATGGTCTTCTGGGCATCCACCGCAGCATCTCTGCTGTGCTTGATTTTCTGTTTATATTTGCCGCGTCGAGCAGGCACATTCCCGAATTGAGCGTTTCAGTTTCAAGGCGTTCGATCGATTTGGTACGAAAATAGAACAGACCAGCAAATAGAAATTTGAAACTTGAAAATTGAAACTCGAAACTCAAAAACCAGGAACTCGCGACCAGTGGTGGCGTCTTCGCCCATCCGGGTTTCGGCGCGTTGTTTTTATGCATGGTGGCGGTCAAAGAGGTCATGTTGGATTAACACGAAAATAGAAGAAATCGGCGACATCCTTCAACTGGCAAACGGGCTCAACGGGCCAAGCCGGCTAAACCTGACAAAGGTGGGCACCTCCGCCCGGACGATCTACCTGAGAAGCCTTGGACCTCACGTTGATGCACGGCAGCATCGGCAAGTGGTTCAGGAGGGCTTTTCCCGCAGCCGCGGCGTGTTGCCGTCCGATGCGACCATGTCCCGGAATTCCTTGACCGCCTGAAGGTAGACCGACCCGCCTACCCGGGCGCTGTTGTTGTGTCCGCCGCCTAAAATGAGTTGCAGGCGCTTCGGAGCCCGCGTACGCTCGTACAGGCGCCGGCTCATGTCAAACGGTGCCACGCTATCCTTTGTACCGTGGAGATAGAGAACCGGCACGCGCAGACGATCGACTTTAGAAAGTGAATCGAAGCGTTGCGTCAGAATCAGGTCGAGAGGAAAAACACGGTAGGCGCCGCCACGCGCCGCCATATCAAAGATAGAGGTGAAGGTCGCCTCGACGATCAGGCCTCTTGCTGTCGGATGGCGAACCGCCAGATCGATCGCCACCGCACCGCCCAGAGAATGGCCGTAAATCACGATGTCATCCGGCGCAATCTCCCGTTTAGTCACCAGATACTGCCACGCCGCTTCGGCGTCCTGATAGACCTTGGTTTCAGACGGGAAATCCCCGTCACTGCGGCCGTATCCCCTGTAACTGAGAAGCAGAACGGCAAATCCGAGACCGTGAAACCGCTTGGCGTGTTCAACATTGGCACTGATATTCAGAGCGCTTCCGTGCAGGTAGAGCAAGGTCGACTTGCCGGCAGTGGCAGATGGAATCCACCAGGCGTGCACCCGCTCGACACCGCCGCTGTTTCCCGCGACCGGTATGAACACGTCCTCGTATGACAGACCGGTATCGGCGGGTGTGCTGGTGATTTGACGCTGGGGCCTAAAAATAAAGCGGGTCTGCTGCGACCACAGATATGCGCAGCCCAGAGTGTAAAAGAGGGCAATCAGGCTTGCGACCGAGCCGAGAACTGCCGTGGATTTTTTCAATCTCCCTCACTCCTTTTGATGAATGCAGCGGGTGTTGTTGCAAAGAACGGCTGCATCCCCGCATGCGGACCCCGGGAACAAACGTTCAGGTACGACCAATGAGCGCGCATCACCATCATTGGAGATAATCCGCGTCACTACGGGAGCCCCCCGAGAATCTCTTTTTCGCGGTTGACCAGTTCTTTCTCCAGCCTCTCGATTTTGCGGGTGATCTTTTCGACGAAATCGGCGTCTTGGACCGAGGTCAGGTTGATCCGGACGTTGCAGATGGCGGCCAGCCCGGCCGAACGGGCCATCATGGCCGCTACCGCGCCATCGGATACAGCGTTGGGATTGCCCTTCTTGACCACGTCGCCGGCCAGATCCAGGATCTGTTGCACCCGTTCGGCCAGCGCCAGCGGCACCAGCGCCGCCTGTTTCATCGCCGCCTGGATGGCCCGGCTGCGGGCTGCTTTTTCTGCAGCGTTGTCCTTTGGGAGCCTGTAGGCCGCAAGCACCTGCCGATAAGCGTCGGGATCCCGGTCGATGTCCTCGACGCACCGGTTAAGGAGATCAGCCGCGGCGGCAGCGGTCTCCTTCATCCTCTGCTCGACGGCTTCGAAGCCTTTACGGCCGACCGTCAGTCCGGCAACCATTCCCGCAAGTGCAGCGGCCAGCGACGCGCCTAAAGCGGCCACGCTGCCGCCACCGGGTACCGGCGCGGCTGAAGCCGTTTGCTTCAGGTATTCTTTTATCGACAGATCAGCATACATCATCGCGCTCCTCGTGGCGGGTTTTGTCAAAAACGATCGTGCCTCTTTTGATCACTTTTTCGACCGTGCTGACGCCTATGTGGTAAGGGATGAAGGCGTAAGACGGAAATTCCAGAACGATGAGATCGGCCTGCTTGCCGGGGTCGATGCTGCCGATGGTGTCGGCCCGATCGAGGGCGGCGGCGCCGTTGATGGTCATCGCCGTCACCGCCTCTTCGATGCCGATCTCCATGTTGAGAACGGACAATGCGAAGATCAGGGGAATCGACTCGCTGAAACAGCTGCCGGGATTGAAATCCGAGGCCAGCGCCACGGCACAGCCACGGTCGATCATGACCCGCGCCCGGGCGTAGGGTGCCTTCAGACTGAAAGCCGTTCCGGGCAGCAAGGTTGCGACGACGCCGGCCCGGGCGATATCGTCGATGCCGCGGTCGGATGCCTGCAGCAGATGATCGGCTGACACGGCCCCCAGTTCGGCCGCGAGTTCCGCGCCGCCCAGCGGCACGATCTCGTCGGCGTGGAGCTTCAACTTCAATCCAAGCTTGCGTGCCTTGAGCAGCAGGCGCCGGGATTGTGCGATCGAAAAAACGTTCTTCTCGCAAAAAACGTCGCAAAATTCGGCCAGTCCGCTTTCCGCAACCACCGGCAGGACGGTCGCCATCATGAAATCGATAAAAGCCTCTTCCCGGTCCTTGTAATCGGGCGGCAGCGCATGGGCCCCCAGAAATGTCGGTACGATATCGAGCGGGTGACAACCGGACAGGACCCGCATGGCCTCGAGTTGACGGATCTCGGTGTCCCGGTCGAGCCCGTAGCCGCTTTTGCCTTCAACCGTCGTCACACCGAAGGAAAGCATGGCGTCGAGCCGCCTGCGGCCGGAGGCGACCAGCTCGTCCAAGCCGGCGCCGCGCGTGGCAGCGACCGTACTGATGATGCCACCGCCGCGTTGCATGATCTCCATGTAACTGTCACCGCGCAGCCGCCAGGCATACTCCTCCGCCCGGTAACCGCCGAATATAAAATGGGTGTGGGAATCGACAAACCCCGGCAGCACGGCCTTGGCGGCGGCATCGATGACCGTAAACCCGGTTGCATCCACACCCTGCAAAATATCGGCCGTGCGCCCGACAGCCCGGATGCGGCCATTCTCGGCAATGAGCGCCCCGTCTTCAATCAGGTGCAGATCGGCCATCTCGCTGCCGCTTTTGGCCTTGAATCCACTGCAGGTCACCAACTGCGCGGCGTTCTTGATGATGAGGTTCCCTTTGAGCATATTTCTATTTGATGTAGTAGCCTGAAACGCGCCACTGACCGTCTTTGTCCAGCATGGGTGTGATCGTTTCGACAGCTGAAGTCTTGTTTTCGAAGGATGTCGCAAACTGGATAACGACATACTCACCATCGGGCGCGCCGGGAAGAGAAGTGGCGAAGTTCTTGGCGTTCAGTCTTCTGGAGATGACCGCTCCCAACGGCACTCTGACGCTCTGAATCGATTGTTCCCATTGACTCTGGTTGACCATACCTTTGAAATACTCGGCCGCCTCCTTCCAACTCTCGGCAAACTTTCCATCGTCAACCAGCTTGAGCCAGTCTTCAGCGGCAACAACGGCCGGCTCTTCCTTACCTCCCTGGTCTGCAGAAGTCATAGCGGCTGATAGGATGACACACAGTGTGAGACCGATTGCCAACAGTTTAACCATTTCCCCCTCCCCGGATGAAATCCTGCTTACCCCCTACTATCCTGGTCGCCAACCTTGACCTCTACCCGTAATCTTAATTCTTTGACCGATCCCTTCGCCCGCTTTGCCCTGAACCCTGCACCGTTCACTTTGCACCCCTCAGCCTTCCTCTCCATTCCCCCGACTCTCAAGTCCCCAGTTTCAAGTCTCAAATTTCAAGCCTCGTCTCCAGCACCTGCTCCGCCGAAAAGTCCTCCAGCCCGAGGTAGTAGGCGGCCGTGTCGACCAGTGCCGCCATCGGCACCAGGCCGACGATCTCGCTGCCGACGACGTTCACCCCGTAGCGACGGGCCTCGATCCGGATCAGTTCAAAGGCCTGGTAGAGAGCGGTTTGGGTGTAATCGGTCATGTTGATCGACACCTGCACAATGCCGCGGTCCTGGAGACGCACCCCCATGGCCTTGCAGTAGCGCAGGCCGCCGTTGATGTGTCTCGCCCGCCGTGCGATGCCGTCGGCGATGTCCAGCCGGTCGGTGTCGAGGTTGACGTTGAAGGCCACAAGGGGCATGCGTGCGCCGACCGCCGTGACACCGGCGCTCGGATGGATTTCCGGCGGACCGTAGTCGGGCATCCATTCAGGAGCCTTCATTT
>JARFQH010000286.1 GCA_029287875.1 Desulfobacteraceae bacterium
TTCCCCTCCCCAGGCGTTGTGGTCGACGGTTCAGTCGTTACGCAATCTTGAAAACAATCCGGTCACCCTTTCGTTCGGCGCTGACGCGGTCTCCTTCGCTGATGTTTCCATTGAGAATCTCCAGCGACAGTTCGTTTTCGATGAGCTTTTGTATGACGCGTTTCAGAGGCCGGGCGCCGTACACGGGATCGTACCCCTTTTCGGCCACGAAGGCCTTGGCACTCTGCGAAAGAACCAGGTCGATGTTCTTTTCCGCCAGTCGACGGGCCAGCCGTTCGACCTGAATATCGACGATTTCGCCCAGCTGCTCCCGGCTCAAGTTGTGAAAGATGATGGTTTCATCGATCCGGTTCAAAAATTCGGGTTTGAAGTGGCTCCGCAACGCATCCATAACCCGCTCGACCATTTCCTCGTATCGGAGGCCGCCCAACTCCTGGATGTATTGGCTGCCGACATTGGAGGTCATAATAAGGATGGTGTTTTTGAAATCCACGGTCCGGCCGTGCCCGTCGGTCATCCGACCGTCATCCAGAATTTGGAGCAGCACATTGAAGACTTCCGGGTGGGCCTTTTCGATTTCGTCGAACAGCACCACCGAATAGGGACGCCTCCGAACGGCCTCGGTCAGATAACCGCCTTCTTCATAGCCAACGTATCCCGGCGGTGCACCGATCAGTCGCGCGACGGCGTGCTTTTCCATGTATTCCGACATGTCGATACGGACAATCGCCTGCTCGCTGTCGAAAAGAAATTCCGCCAGGGCTTTGGCCAGCTCCGTTTTTCCGACACCCGTGGGTCCCATGAAGATGAATGAACCGATGGGACGATTGGGGTCCTGCAGGCCGGCACGTGCGCGCCGGACGGCATTGGAGACGGCCGCGATGGCCTCATGCTGGCCGATGACGCGCCGGCCTAACCGTTCCTCCATGTGAATCAGCTTGTCCTTTTCACCCTCCAGCATCTTGCTGACGGGAATGCCGGTCCAGCGTGAAATGACCTCGGCAACGTCTTCGGCATCGACTTCTTCCTTGAGCATCTTGTGGGTTTCCTGCTGTTCGGCAAGATGGCGGTTGGCTTCCTCAAGGCGCCGTTGCAGATCGTTCAGTCGGCCATAACGAATTTCGGCCACCTTGGCCAGGTCCCCCTGGCGCTCTGCCCTTTGAGCTTCTACCCCGAGGTGCTCCTGCTCTCCTTTGATCGCACGGATATTTTGGATCAGCTCTTTTTCGTTTAACCAATGGCCTTTCATTTCGTGCAACTCGTCCTTCAGGTTGCTCAGTTCGCTCTCGAGCTTGCTCAGGCGCTCCCGGGAGGCCGGATCGCTCTCCTTCTTCAAGGCTTCCCTCTCGATTTCGGCCTGGGTGATGCGGCGCTGAATGTCGTCGATCTCGGTCGGCATGCTGTCGATTTCGATCCTCAGTTTGGAGGCGCACTCATCGATAAGGTCGATCGCCTTGTCGGGTAAAAAGCGGTCGGTGATATAACGGTCGGACAGCGTGGCCGCAGCCACGATCGCCGAATCCTTGATCCGGACACCGTGGTGCACTTCGTATTTTTCCTTGAGACCCCGCAGGATGGAGATCGTGTCTTCCACGGTCGGTTGCCTGACCAGTACCGGTTGGAAACGCCGTTCCAGGGCGGCGTCCTTTTCGATATACTTGCGGTATTCATTGAGGGTCGTCGCGCCTACGCAGCGCAGTGTCCCGCGGGCCAAGGCCGGTTTGAGCATATTGGAGGCGTCGACCGCGCCTTCGGCCGCACCGGCACCGACCAGAGTGTGAAGTTCATCTATGAAGAGTATGATCTCGCCTTCCGATTTTTCCACTTCCCGGATGACGGCCTTGAGTCGATCTTCGAACTCCCCCCGGTACTTGGCACCGGCGATCAGTGCGCCCATATCGAGGGCCACCAGCCGTCGGTTTTTTAGGCTCTCGGGTATATCGCCGGATATGATGCGTTGAGCCAGGCCTTCGACGATGGCGGTTTTACCCACCCCGGGCTCGCCGATCAGCACAGGGTTGTTTTTTGTCCGGCGCGAAAGCACCTGGACGATCCGGCGGA
This sequence comes from Desulfobacteraceae bacterium, assembly GCA_029287875.1. GTDB lineage: Bacteria > Desulfobacterota > Desulfobacteria > Desulfobacterales > SG8-13 > JARFQH01. The sequence goes on from JARFQH010000286.1 coordinate 2,062, forward strand.
TTTCCTCGTCTCGCCCGATGACCGGGTCGAGTTTGCCCAGGCGCGCCAGATCGGTCAAGTTGCGGCTGAACTTATCGAGAGCCTGATACTTTTCCTCTGGATTGGGATCGGTAATGCGTTGGGACCCCCGGATGTCGATAAGGACCTTAAGGATGGCATCGCGGTTGATGCCGTGGCGGTGCAGAATCCGGGGTGTCTCGCCATTCTTTTCGTCGCACAGGGCCAGCAGAATATGTTCGATGCTGACATACTGATCTTTCATTTTGGCGGCTTCGGCAAACGCAGCGTCCAATACCTTTTGGGTTTGCGACGAAAGATAGACTTTATCGGACTGACTGACTTTGGGCAAACGTTCGACGGCGCGTGTTATTTCACTTGCCACCTGGCCGGGGGCGACCCCCATTTTCTGAAGGATGGCACCGGCGATTCCCTCGGTTTCCGTCAGCATGGCACTCAGCACATGTTCAGGCTCGAGCTGAGGATTCTTCTGACGAGATGCCAGATCCTGAGCGTTTTGAATCAATTCCTGAGATTTAATGGTAAACTTGTCATATCGCATTGGATATCACCTTTAGTGTTTAATATGCGGCCCGAAATTTGCATGATGAATATAAACACCAAGCTTATCTTGTCAATGACAATTGATAATATAAGGCACAAAGTAATGAGATGGTCAAAAAAAGAATGTAAAGGCCTGAAATAAAACGTAAGGCGGACATATTGTTCTCGGGTGTCCGCCTTGCGTTGCGGTTCAGAGGGCTTGGCTCAGCGGAACATAGTGGCGGCGGGGCTCGGGAAAGCTGCAAAACCGAGGCTTGATGAGGGTGCAATACAGTATCAGCTGTTTGATGCCATCGCGCTTTTCGGGAGTCAAATGGCCGAACGCCACGCATCGGCGCCGGACAGGAATCGAGCTGAAAGAAAACTCTTGGGGCAGAGCGAAGTCGGCGACGGTGCGATAGGGTATGCGGTCCAGATACAAACGAGGCGTCGACATCAGAATCGTCAGTTCATCCGAAGGACTCTCGTCAATTGCCGAATCGATGTATTGAAAGGACAAACCGCCAAGGCCGACATCGATCATCTGCCCCAGAATTTCGGCCCGAGGGCGCACAGCTACAATGGCACCCTCGACGCCAGGATATCTTTTGTGGGTGCGTTTTTCCATCTTTAGATTCAGTCTGATCATTCTTTCTGTACCTCTTGATTTGGTTATAAACCAATTAATCCGTTGTCGGGGGTAGATATTGATATTTTTTGTCATACAATCGCTATATATTGTATACAAATCTTTCTTGTATGTCAACAATTTCGTGACACAACATGTAGTGTTATTTTGGGGACCGATCGGAAGAAAGCGGTCGTCTTTTTGTTTGACTAAAGCCTTCAGGGATGATTTAAAATTAAATTCTATCCACAAATGGTTCTTTTCCGTAAATAGAGCGATATTCGAGAGGAAGATCGGTGTGATGCGCCGGAACAATTGCCAATTGATCTTAATGCTGTCACTGTTGCTGGCGTTTCCCTGCGGGGTATCCGCCGCCAACCAACCGCCACCGGAAGGTGGGGTCTTGCCGAATATCGAACTGCCGGTTCCCGAGGCACCATATCACCGCCAGTACCTCGGTCTGGATCAAAAGTCCGTTTTCTCGATCCCGGATATCAAAGCCGAGGTGGTCATCATCGAGATTTTCAGCATGTACTGACCGCACTGTCAGCGGGAGGCTCCCACTGTCAACAAGATGTTTCGCCAGTTGGAAGAAGATCCCAAGTTCAAGGGAAAAGTCAAGCTGATTGGCATCGGCGTCGGCAATTCGGATTTCGAGATCGACTATTTCAGGAAAACATACGACATCCCCTTCCCACTGTTTTCAGATGGCAATTTTTCCATCCACCAGCTTTTAGGCGAGGTTAGAACACCGTATTTTATCGGCATCCGGATCCAGCCGGATGGCTCTCACCGGATTTTTTATTCGAAGCTCGGCGGTCCCGCGGATGCCAGCAAGATGTTGCAAGATCTTCTTACCCAGTCAGGGCTTTGATGCGATTTCCTTTTTAGCCGCCTGCTTTTGGAACGATTTTATCTGCGGAAAAATGAGAGGACATTTATGACACCTATCGGAAGAATTGCGGGCCTCTTTTTCGCCGTGCTGATAATTGTCTGCGGCCAGGCTTTCGGATTGTCGGAAGCTTTCAAAGAAAACGTCTACAACCCCGGAAAGTTAAAGCCGATCGACAGCCGGCTGAAAGTCAAGGTCGGTGACCCGGCCCCTGATTTCAGCCTGCCTTCGGTATCGGGAGAAAAGGTCACCCTTAGCCATTTCCGGGGAAAGAAAAACGTGGTGATTTCCTTTGTCCCGGCGGCCTGGACCCCGGTCTGCTCCGACCAGTGGCCGGGTTACAACATCGTCAAGGACCTTTTCGATGAAAACGACGCCATCCTGCTCGGCATCACGGTCGACAACATCCCCACCCTCTACGCCTGGACCAAGCAGATGGGGTCGCCCCTCTGGTTTCCGGTGCTGTCGGATTTCTGGCCCCACGGTGCGGTGGCCGATGCTTACGGTGTTCTGCGAACGGACGGTGTATCGGAACGGGCGCTGTTCGTCATTGACAAGCAGGGGATCATCCGCTCGATCAACGTATCGGATATCAACGTCCGACCTGATCTGGCATATTGTGCCGTTGAACTGAAAAAACTGAACCCATGATTCTCCGGAAGCGATCCGCGGCTGTATGGATGTGGCTGCTCCTTGCGGCTCTACTGTTTTTACCGGGACCGGTCCATTCCGAACATCACAACCCGGTGCAGAAACTCGACCTTGACCGGTTTAAAAAAAAGGTTGGCGGCGATGGACACTTTTTACTGGTCTTCATGGCGGCCTGGTGTGCACCCTGCATCAAAGAGCTTCCGGACTTGAACGCCCTTTACACCAAATACCGTGCCAGCGGACTAAAAATGGTGGGGGTCAGTGTAGACTTCGATGGACCATCCGCCATGCAGCCAATCGTGGACCGTTTGAAGGTGGATTTTCCGATATTCTGGCTGGGAGAAGAAGCCCTCGAAGCCTACGGGATAAGCGGCATTCCGCTGCTCATATTCATCAGAAACGGTTTGGAGGTCGAGAAGGTCGTTGGTCTGCATTCAAAGGCCTTTTTCGCTGACAAAATAGAAACTTTCCTGATGAAGCCCTAAAAAAATAATCAGTTCATTTTTTCGATCATGGGTGCAAAAGTATTTTAAATATCCATCGCTATTTTAGTAATATATTTTTGGGTCACGACACTAAACGCCTCCCTCCGCACGAGCCTCGTTGATCGCCGCGAGAATCTGGTCAACCGTGTAGAAATCGCTTCTAAAGACTTCTTTCCCCGCCGGCGAGTAAACAACCAGGAGGGGTATTGTCAGGTGACCGATTTCCTGAAGTTTGGCTTTGCCCTGCGGGTTGTTTCCCGTAATATCAACTTTGATCGGTTCGACGTCCTCCCGGCTGAACTGTTCGACCACCGGTGCACTGGTCAATACACTTTGCTCCAAGGCCTTACAATTAAGGCACCATTCGGCTGAAAAGACCATGACCACGATTTTGCGCTGATCAATCGCTTGCTGAAAGCGTTGCGGCGTATAATAGATCCAGTCGATCGGGCCCCGATCCGTCAACCGCATCCCGCCATATAGTGAACTGGCGACGATTATAACGCCCAGAGAGACAAACAGCAGACGCTGAAGAAGCTTGGAAGCGATTCGGATCGTTCGGTAAGCCAGCCATAATCCCCCTAAGGCGATAAACCCCATCACCGCCCACCAATAGCCCTTTCCGGGGGGAAAGGGCGGTGTCATCAGCAGAGCGCTTACCCCGGTGCCGATGAAGTACGCGGCTGCCGCCAGCATGAAAAGGCCCATCACCTGCTTGACCAGCACGCTGGCGGGGCCTGTGCGGGGCATTTTACAAACCTGTTCGGGAAAGGCCGACAACAGCAGATAGGGCAGCGCCATTCCAATGCCGATGGCGGCAAAGACGGTCAAGGTGGTGAAAGGGTGCCGGGTCGCAGCCCAGGCAGCGGCGGCCCCCATGAAGGGGGCGGTGCAGGGAGTTGAGAGAACAGCAGTCAAAATGCCGAGGCCGAAGGAGCCTCCAAGGGTTTCCTGTTTCGGGTTCAAGAGATAGACAAAAGAGGGCAGGCGGATGGAAAAAAGGCCGCACATGCCGATCGCCATTACGGCGATGATGAAGCCGACGGCAATCGTGAACAGGGGATATTGAAAGAGTTGATTGGTGGCGGTAAATCCGCTGACCAAGGCAATGGCCGCGCCAAGGATCAGCCAGAAAAACAGCACCCCCGAAAACATGGCGACTCCCAAGGCGAGACAGCGGGCCTGATTCTGGACCGCGTTCGACAGGCTGATTATTTTAATCGGAATAAGCGGCAGCACGCAGGGTGTCAAGTTGAGCAGCATGCCGCCCAAGGCAGCGGTAAAAAGAAGCAGAAGGAACCCCAACCCGGTGGCCGTGTTGATAGCGAAATTCCAGCCGAAAAGGGAAAAGCCGACAGAATTCCCGGCTCCGGTTGCTGCGACCAAGCGGTAACCGACAAAAAGGTCCTGATTGGCAGCTTGAGGGGCTTCTCCTGAAAAGTCTACCGGAAGGGCGGCCGCTGTAGCAACCTGGCGCGGAAAGAGGCACACCTGGTTATCGCAGGCCTGGTAGGAAATTGTTACATTGACCTGCACCTTTTGCGAGAGGTCCTCTTTTTCAAGCGTCATCGGAACATAGACAATTGTCCGGCCGTCAAAAGCCATCAGCGGGTCACTGGTAAATTCGACTGTTACAGGGTGGGCCGGCGGGTAGAGCGGTGGGTCGATGGTGAGTCCTTCGGAGACTGCCGTGATGGTCACGCGGGTGGGATACGGTTTGAAATCAACGAGTGGCTTGATCTGGCCGCTGTCGGCATTGATGTGATAGCCGGCTGCGATGTCGAGCACCACTGCGAAGGCCAAGCGGTCTCCCGGCCGTGCGCGATCCACCGACCAGGCGGTACGCACGGAAACGACATCCGAGGCGTCTTTTTGCGATGCAGCCGGCGACAGCAGCCCGGAATCCTGCGCAACACCTTCCCGAGCCGCCAGCAGCAGCAAGCCCAACAGGATTATCCAGACGCTGACGGTCAGCCATTTCGGACGCATCACGACGGCCGTGCTTTCATAAAAGTGTCTATCAGAATGATTTTATTCACTTACCTCAGGCAACACCAGCTCCATTCCACTATCATACCCTTTTTGCCGGGCGTTGATGTCGAGGTGCAGGGAAGCGATCTGTTCCATAGGAGGGTAAATGATGCGTTCTGTTGCCCGGGTGTCCACCGTCTTGAGGTATTTTTTGCAGTCATCGCAGACGTCTACCCGCAAGTCTTTTTCCTGTTCACTGTAGAAGGTATGAAAATTCTTCCCGCCGGTTTTTTCACAAAAAGGGCAAAAAACCCGCTTTACCGGCCAAGTGGTCCAACAAAAACTGCAATGCAACCGGCGTCGACCGTCTTGATCAAGGACGGCCAATCCCGGAAAGTTGCCGCAAACGGGGCAATACCCCTTTTCCCAGCCGGGGAGTTCCTTCAAATAGCCCAAAAGCTGTTCGGCGCAGAGGGCCACCGATGGTTTGAGGCTATTATACGCCACAAACGCCAAGGCGTTTTTATCGATTTTGAGAGCGGCGGCCGTTTTGTCAAAGTAGGCATCGTCGCCTTTCAGCAGGCTGTTGAAAAAAACGAGCGGTTCGATTTCCTGGTCCAGACCACGAACGATGGCGCCGGCAGCGTCTCCCATTTCTCTGTTGTGGGATTGAATGATGTCGCAGATTTCCAAAAGCAGATCTCGTGCGCTCTGCGAATCGAAAGAGAAATCGGAAACGTCAGCCAAGGGCAATTTTTCGCGGCGCTTGATGGCGCGCAATTCCGACGTAATCTGGACGGGTTTCAGGTCGATACGTGATTTAGACGCTTCTTGGACCAAAAAAATTTTTTCGTAAAACTGCAGCAGTTCCTTATATGCCGGCCGCAACCGGTGGAGGGCTTGGGCGGCTGCGTGAATCTGTTCGGATGAAAATGCCGGGCTTGTATTCATTGGGCCTCCTTGCAGGTACCCCGGATGGTCATTTAACCACTTCAGAGGGAAAAGACCGGGCGCTTACAACCAATTCATTCACCGTGGCGGCCCAAAGGGCCATAAGTGTTTAGTACGAACGGAGAATCAGACCCGCAAAAAGAAATTTGAAACTTGAAACTCAGGACTCGGAACCAATGGCGGCTTAAGGGCCATGAGCGTTTAGTCGGTAAAATCGATGAGCTCCTGAAACTGACAAAACCGACCTAACCGGCTCAACGGGCTCAACGGACACAACCGATTCATGCACCGTGGCGGCCCGAGGGGCCATGAGTGTTTAACATGACGATCTGGCTGGCTGTTCTACGGATAGATTCGACCCTGAGCGGTCTCGATACCCTGATGAACAATGCTTGTCAACAACTGCAGGCCAAGATGTCAAGAAAAACAGGGGGAAGACCGGCCGTCTTCCCCCTGTCGCTGGTTTGTTGGCGTGATCGCCCGTCGGGCCTTACGGCGTATGCGCTATAGGAGACGGGAAATCAGTCCGGTGAAAGGTTTCAGCATTCTCCGCAGCGCTACTTGCCGTGTCATGTCGAAGGTACCGTTAGCGGCGACGGCAAACTTGTAATACATCTGCGGCTCGAAGGCCACCAGGAAAACGACCTGGATATCGTCCGGGTCGAGGAGAGTCGCCTTCGGATATTTCTTCTTGACCACAGCCAGCCGGTTCTTGGCGAGTGTCAGGATTTCGTCCCGCTCACCAAAGTTCATGGCACCCGTCGGGCAGGTCTTGACGCAGGCCGGCTTAAGGCCGTTTTGCACCCGGTCCAGGCACATGTCGCACTTGGCCAGGGTCCCATCCGCCGCTTTACGCGGGATATTGTAGGGGCAGGACTCGATGACCTCGCCGATGTTGCCGAGCTCTTTGGTGACGGCCGTGTATATGACTGCGCCGGTTGCCGGATCTTTGTAAATGGCGCTGGGCTCGCCGGCGGTTGCCTCGCAAGGCGGCTCCAGGCAATGACGGCACTGATCAGGGAAGTACAGCCACCTGAACTGGCCGTCGATGACTTCTTCATTCATGCGCACCAACTTATAGGTGTCGAAGGAGAGATCTTTCGGGTTTTGGTAGCTGCCGCGATTGACGGTTTTTTCAGCGGGCAGGTCGTGCCATTGTTTGCAAGCCACCTGGCATCCGCGACAGGCCGTGCACAGGGTGGTGTCAACCAAAAAAGATTTACTCATGAAGGATCACCTCCTTTCCTATATCTTTACGACATTGACCATAAACGCTTTGGTTTCGGGGATCCGCGTGTTGGGATCTCCGGTAGAAGGCGTCAGCAGATTAGCGCTTTCTTCCATGCCGCTCTTCGGAAATTCCCAGCCGAAATGCCACGGCATGCCCACCTGATGTACGACGCCCCCGCCGACCTTGAACGGCCGGAAGCGCTTGGTCACAATGGCCGTTGCTTCGACTTCGCCGCGAGGAGAGGTGACCTTAACCCGGTCACCATTCTTGATCCCTTTGAGCTGGCCCAATTCCATGCTCATTTCAACGAACATCTGGGGCTGCATTTCAAGCAGCCAGGCTTGGTGGCGGGTCATGACGCCGGTCTGCCAGTGCTCAACTACCCGGTAGGTGGTGCCGACATAGGGATAGCGCGGGTCACATGTGGCCCATTCGTCGGCTTTACCACCGTACACCGGCGCGGTGGGGTTCATCCGCTGGGCATTCATGAAGTTCTTTTCCACCGGACACTCCAGTGGCTCATAGTGTTCCGGAAAGGGGCCATCGTTGAGACCCGGACCGAAAATCTGGGCATATCCGTGCTTCTGCATGATGAAGGCGTGTTTTGTCTTGGGATTCTTGAAACCGTCGGCGGTTTCAAGAGGCGGCCAGCCGCCGTCGGGAACGTCCCCGACCCACTTCTCGCCGTTCCATTTGATGACCCAGCGGTCGGGATTCCACGGGGTGCCCTTGGCGTCCACCGACGCCCGGTTATAAATGATACGGCGGTTCACCGGCCAGCACCAGGCAAACTCAGGATAGAGACCGATCTCGTTGGGCGCATCTTCCTGGCCGCGGCGGGCGGCCAGGTTGCCTTTTTCCGTGTAGCTGTTGCAGTAGAGCCAATTGGCCGAGGAGGTCGAGCCGTCCGATTGCAGGAAGGCAAAGCTCGGCACCAGCGTGCCTTTTGCGTATGTTTTACCCTTGATGGTAACGTCCTGCACGAAGTAACCGTTGATCTCTCTGGCCACCTTGTGAGGATCATACACTCCGCCGGTGGCATAATCCCATTTCAAATTAAGAATGGGGTCTGAGAAGACGCCGGGGGCCTTGGTGTAGAGCTCTTTGAGTTTTTCGCCGAGCATCAGGATGATGTCGCCGTCGGGCAGGCTGTTGCCCAGAGGCTTGGGACCCTGGTAGCGCCACTGCATCCAGCGGCCGCTATTGGTGATGCTGCCTTCTTTTTCAACCGATACGCAGGCCGGTAGGAAGAAGACCTCGGTCTTGATGGCGGCCGGATCCGTGCCCGGCCCACGCCAGAAGGAACCGGTTTCGTTTTCGAAGATGTTGGTGTTGACCATCCAGTCCAGATTCTTCATGGCATCGCGGGTCTTGTTGGCATTGGTGCCGCTGCAGGCCGGGTTCTGCCCCCAGGCGAAAAAGCCCTTGATACTACCGTTGTACATCTCGTCGAAAATATCGAGCCAGGAGTAGACCTTGCCGTCGTCCGCTTTCGGCATCCAGCTGTAACCAAACTCGTTCCCCGGGTTGGCGTTTTCGCCGAAAAAGGATTTCAAGAGGCTGACCGAGTACTTGGGGTAATTCTGCCACCAGTTGGCCGATTGCGGGTCGTTGCTCTTGGGGGTGTATTTTTCATTGTAAACCGCCAACGAGGTGTCCGATGCACGGGGGGTTTTCAAGTAGCCGGGCCAGATGTGCCACAGCAGGCAGTGATCGGTGGAGCCTTGGACATTCGACTCACCGCGCAGCGCGTTGACCCCACCGCCGGCGACTCCCATGTTGCCCAGCAGCAGCTGGATGATGGCCATAGTACGGATGTTCTGGGTGCCGACGGTGTGCTGGGTCCAGCCCATGGCGTACATGATGGTGCCGGCCTTGCCGGTTTTGCCGGTGGCGGCGTAGGTTTTGTAAACCTTGAGCAGGTCTTGCTCCGATGTGCCGGTAATGTTGGACACCAGCTGGGTGGTGTAACGGCTGTAGTGTTTCTTGAGCAGCTGTAAAACACAGCGCGGGTCCTTCAAAGAGCGGTCCATCTTCGGGACCCCGTATTTATCATTCTCGAAGGCCCACTGGCTCTTGTCGTACCTGCGATTTTTGGGGTCGTATCCTGAAAACAAACCGTCTTTGAAGTCAAACGACTTGTCGACGATGAAGGGCCCATTGGTGTAAAGCGCCACGTAGTCCTTCTGGTAGAGGTTGTTATCGAGAATGTATTTGATCATGCCGCCTAGAAAAGGGATGTCGGAACCCGAGCGAAGCGCCGTGTAAATATCCGCCTTGGAGGAGGTTCGGGTGAAACGGGGATCGACACTGATCAGGGTGGCCCCGTTTTGCTGGGCTGCGGTAACGTACTTGAAGGAAATGGGGTGGTTTTCGGCGGCGTTACTTCCCATGATCAGGATGCAATCGCTGTTTTTGATGTCGATCCAGTGATTGGTCATGGCACCGCGTCCGAACGACTCTGCCAGAGCCGCAACAGTCGCGCTGTGTCAGATACGGGCTTGGTGTTCTAAATACACCAGCCCCAGGGAACGCATGAGCGCCTGGTAGATCCAGCACTCTTCGTTGTCCATGGCCGCGCTACCGACCGATGCGATCGCGGTGGTGTGATTGACCACCTGACCCTTGGCGTTCGTGCGGGTGAAGGCGGCGTCCCGGGTTGCCTTGACGCGTTTGGCGATTTCAGTCAACGCCCAGTCCCAGGAGACCGTTTTCCACTCTTTGGAATAGGGGGCTCGGTACATGGGATCGGTGACACGGAGTTTGTTTTCGGAGAGTTGGGACAGTGCGGCGCCCTTGGAACAAAGAGTACCGCGGTTGATCACGTGGTCGGGGTCGCCTTCGATGTCGATGACGCGACCATCACCCTTCTGGCTGGTGTAGACAATGACGCCACAGCCCACCGCACAGTAAGGACAAATCGACGTTGTTTGCTTGGCATATTCGGTCTTGAGCATCTGGGCGTGGGCTTTGATCGGCTTCAAGTCAAAACCCATGCCGCTGACGGCAAGACCGGCGGCTGTTGCCCCAGTAACCTGGATAAACTGCCTGCGGGTGAAATCCATGCCGTTTTCCTCCTTTCTTTTTATGGTTTATATCGAATAGGTGTAGATGTTGACTGGCGATTCAACGTTTCGGAATGGCCAGATGGAACCTTGACATCCATAGCCGTTCGAATGACCCGGCGAAAAACGCCGCTACGCTCTTGATTCTTGACGGGAACAGGCTCGGCTTAAAGCTGTTTTGTAAACTATAGATCCTCTGCATTGTCAAACAGAAATTATGGGTTAGTCTGGGTTATTATTTTCAGAGTGGCTAATAACAGGGGCGGGATTCCGGTGCCGAACAAAGGGGTGCTGCACGCTCGAACGCGTCACGTAAACGCCGATCTACCGTCAGACCTTGCGGTCAACGGCGGCTGGATGCCAGGCATGAGCCGGTGCACCGTGACGCAGACTCTCGTACAGGGCGATTCCGACAGCCGTAGAAAGATTCAAACTGCGGATGTCGGAGCTGATCGGTATGTAGTAAGTCGACAGCCGGTAGCGGGTCATGATTTCTTGCGGCAGGCCGCGGGTCTCCGAGCCGAATATCAGAAAGAGTCTTTGAGGCTTCGGTATCGACCAGAAATCTTTTTCGCCCGATTTGGTCAACACCACCACTTCATCTTCCTTCGGGCTTAGATGACGTTCAAAATGTCCGTAGGACTTCCAGACCTGCAGCTTGACCTTGGGCCAGTAATCGAGACCCGCTCGCTTTACTTCGCGACTGCTGAGAGAAAAACCAAGGGGTTCGATCAGATGAAGTTTGGCGCCGGCCGCAAGACAGGTACGCCCGATGTTGCCGGTATTCCAATGGATCTCCGGCTCAACCAGTACCACGTGACGCTCTGTTTTCATGAAGGTGTTTCGACGTTCATGTATTGTGGGTTGACTTTTCAGAGAGGAAAAACATACAAATCCGATAAACTGCGGCATACAGTGGTATACAAGGTCCATTCTGCTTAAATTTCGGTTGTTCGTCAACAGAAAGATCGGGCGGATGAATGCCTGGCGAGACATAAACACATTTTGAGGGTGGCGGGCGTTCTACTGCAGTGTTGCGGCATTCGCCCAACCACACGGAATTAGACGCATGATCATCGATTTTCACACCCACATCTTTCCGCCCGATATTCGGGCCGGCCGTCAGGCTTATTTTCCGGCGGAACCCGAATTCGGTCTCTTGTACAGTTCCCCCAAGGCCAAAATGATCGGGGCGACAGAGTTAGTTGCGGCCATGGACCGCCAGGGCGTCGGCAAGGCGGTTGTTTTCGGGTTCCCCTGGAAATCCGCAGAAACATTTAAACGTCACAACGATTATATCGTTGAGGCCGTCCGTCGGTTTCCGGACCGCCTGATCGGTTTCGGATGTTTCGAACCCTGTCATCCACAGGCGGCCATGGAAGCCCGACGCTGCATCGAAAGCGGGCTGTCCGGCATCGGTGAACTGGCCTTTTACCAGTGCGGCATCGATGCGGCCGCTCTGGATCATCTTTCACCGGTCATGGACCTTTGCCGTGATAACAATTTGCCGGTGCTCATTCACACCAACGAACCGGTGGGGCATCACTATCCCGGGAAATCGCCCAACACGCTGCTTCAGATTTACGAGTTGGTCCGACGGTTTCCTGCCAACACGATCGTTCTCGGCCACTGGGGGGGTGGTATTTTCTTCTACAGCCTTTTGAAAAAAGAGGTCGCAGAGAGTCTCAAGAATGTTTATTATGACACGGCGGCGTCGCCTTATCTTTACGATACACGGATTTACACTCTTGCCATGCAGTTGACCGGGCCTGATAAAATTCTGTTTGGCAGCGATTATCCGTTGCTCCCCCCGTCGCGCTATCTGGATGAATTCATGCAGGCTGGACTGTCGGAAGCCGAAATCGAACAGATCTGCGGCGGCAACGCCGTTCGTTTGCTCGGACTATAGAGCCTACGACGGCTCGGTTGAGAGTTTCGCAAGGGCGGCGAGAATGGGCTGCAGACGGGCGCGATGCTCCGGCGGCACCATCAGAACCGTAAGCGGGTGGTTGCCGATCAGTCCCGTTGCGCTGCAGCTCAGACGACCTTCCCTGTAGGCCTGCCGATTTTCATCGGAAAGAAGGCAGAGCAGGACATCGGCCAGATTGCCCGTGCAGCCGGTTGCGTCCAGATGTTCGATCGTTTGCAGAAATACGGTGTTGACTGTCAACACAAAGTCGGGCATTTCGGCGGCGTCCGACTCCCTGCAGGGGACCCGGGAAACGAGACAGCGACAGCCAAACGGGCGCAGCGGATAGACCGGGCAGGCATTCTCTTCCAGGAGCGGGCAAATTTCTGCCGGGTCCCCGAAGGCTTCCTCCGGAATCTCCCGCTCTTGCCGGCAGAGCTCTGCTATCCGGTTGGTGGTCAATAGCGGTCGAAAAACCCGCTTCTCGGAAGCCGGCTCAAGGCATTGTTGCAGGTATTCGAGTTGATCCGGCTCAAGGCTGTGCACCAACCGGTATCCCTCGAGGGAGGTGAGACTGACGTTGGAAGTGCAGCAATGGGCGCAGTATTTGCGGCACGCCAAATCCAAACTCCTGGCGAACGCATCGTAAATGCCGTATATTCGGTTTAACAAATCGAGTTTCTGTTCGATGGTCATCGGGCACCTCACTGCAAGAGCATTCTATCACATTACCGTTGAATCGACCTTAAAAACAGGCTTTAACGGGCACCGACACCCAAGGAGGCGTAGATGCGCAGCACCGTTTATTTTGCCGACCTCAGAGCGACAACAAAAGAAAGTTTCGTCGACAAGATAGGGCGCCTGGTGGACACGGCCGGCCTTTCCGACTGCCTCAAGAAGCGGGATCTGGTGGCCGTCAAGCTGCACTTCGGGGAGTTGGGCAACACTGCATTCATTCGCCCGGTGTTCCTGGGCAAAATCGTCGATCACATTCGCAGAACCGGCGCGTTGCCATTTCTGACGGATGCCAACACCCTTTACGCCGGAACGCGCAGCAATGCCCCGGCGCATTTGACAACGGCCATTCGCAACGGATTTGCCTATCCCGTCGTCGATGCGCCCCTTGTCATCGCCGACGGTCTGCGGGGCAAGAGCGAAACGTCGATAAAAATAGGCCAGAAGCGATTTGACACGGTGTTCATCGGATCCGAGATTGCCGAGGCGGATGCGCTGATTTCCGTCGCCCACTTCAAGGGGCACGAACTCTCGGGATTTGGTGGAACGATCAAAAACCTCGGCATGGGTTGTGCCTCCCGTAAAGGAAAGCTCGCACAGCATTCCAGTGTTTCTCCCCAGGTAAAAGAGAAGAAGTGTGTCGGTTGCGGTGATTGCGTCGCGCATTGCTCCCAGTCGGCGCTGGCACTCGTGGAACGCGTCCCTGCCGCAACTGCAGCCAAATCCTCCCGGGCGGCCAAACGAGGCCGCAAAAGAAAAAAAGCCGTGATCGATGCCAAGAGATGCATCGGCTGCGGCGAGTGTATTTTGATCTGTCCCAACGCTGCCATCGACATCGCCTGGAATCAATCGATCCCGATCTTTCTTGAAAACATGGTTGAATACACCCTCGGTGTCTTAAAAGGCAAAGCGAAAAAGGCGTTGTTTTTGAATTTTATCACCGATGTTTCGCCAGCCTGCGACTGTTGTTCTCACAACGATGCACCGATTGTAAGAAATATCGGAGTGCTGGTATCCCGGGATCCCGTGGCCATCGATCAGGCGTCGGTTGACCTGGTGAATCTGGAACCGGCTCTGGCCGACTGTTGCCTGAAGACCAACCGGGAAGCGGGCGAGGATAAATTTTCCGGGCTGTATCCCAAAGTCGATTGGAAGATCCAGTTGGAATATGCACAGCAACTGGGATTGGGCCGGCGGGACTATCGGATCCAAAAAATATGACCTGAACTTCCAACCTTCCGGTGCCCACCGGTTGCCGAATGACCGGACGGCACCTGAGATTCGTCAATGTCGATGTCGATTTGGATCGTTACCATACTGCTGATTGTCACGCTGGTCCTGTTGATCACGGAGAAGTTGCCGGTAGATCTGACGGCAATCGGTATCACGGTCGCCCTGATCCTAGTCGGGATCCTGACACCGCTCGAAGCGGTTTCCGGCTTTGCCTCACCGGCCGTCATCACCGTCGCGGCCATGTTCATGGTCAGCCAGGGTATGATCAAAACAGGAGCAGTCGGTTTTATCGGACAGAAGGTGATCGCCCTGTCCCGGGGCAATTCGAAATTGGCCATGCTGGTGATTATGTTGATTGTCGGCGTTTCCTCGGCTTTTATCAACAACACCCCGGTGGTCGTGCTGTTCATTCCGATCGTTCTCAGCCTCAGCTGTGAGCTCAGTTTCAGTCCTTCCAAGTTTCTGATTCCGGTGTCCTACGCGTCGATTTTGGCCGGGACCAGCACCCTTATCGGGACGTCCACCAACATAATCGTCAGCGATTACAGTGCCTCCCGGGGTTATGGCGCGCTCGGCATGTTCGAGCTGGCCCCGATAGGGGTGCCGATCGCCCTTTTGGGAATCGTCTTTTTGTTGTTTGCCGCACCGCTGCTGATGCCGAGCCATCGCTCGCCGGTGTGCGAGCTGAAGGAAGGCGGCCGCCGGCGCTATCTGGCTGAATTCTCCGTACCGCGCGAAAGCCTTCTGATCGGCCAAGCCGCCGACCGGGCCTTTGTCGACAAACACCCTTCGCTGGAAGTTCTCGAACTGATTCGCTACTCTCACATCTACTACCCCGACCGGGATGCAGTTGTCATTGCACCGGACGACCTGCTGCTGGTCAAAGGATCTGCCAATGAGTTGGTCGACATCCTTCATGCGGAAGGCGTCGAACTGCCACTGGCCGAGAAGGATATGGTGTTAGGATCAGGCGAAAACGCGTCGATTGTGATCGAACTCATCATCCCTCCACAATCGACGCTGGTAGGGAGGCGGCTGGTCGAGAGCCGCCTTCAGCACGACCCGGATGTTCACATCATTGCCATCCAGCGCAGCGGACTGCACTACACCGAAAAAAACGTCCAGGATATTCGACTGCGAAACGGCGACATCCTGCTCATCTGGTGCCCGGAAAGCAAGTTGGAAAAACTGCGGCCTGAAACCGACCTGATTATTGTTGAGGATGTGCATCACGAAATTGTCCACAAACGCAAAGCCCGTATGGCCTTTATGATTTTCAGCGGTTTGGTGATCACCGCATCCGCAGGTTTGGCGGACATCATGGTATGCGCCCTGGCCGCCGTTTTTCTCATGATCACAACCGGCTGCCTCCAGCTACGCGACGCTTATCGGACTCTTCAGGCAAACGTTCTGCTGTTGATCGTCGGAACCATTGCACTGGGCAAGGCGATGGAAAAAACCGGGGCGTCCCAGCATTATGCCGAAGTCTTTTTATCGTTTTTTACCAATTCCGACCCGGTGATGGTGCTGGCCGGTGTGATTCTGCTCACCAGCATCAGCACGCAGCTGCTGAGCAACAACGCCACGGCCATTTTGATGCTGCCAATCGCGATTTCATCCGCCGAGGCGTTGGGCGTCGACCCGAAGGCATTCATCATTGGCGTCTGTTTCGGCGCCAGTGCCTGTTATGGAACGCCGATCGGCTACCAGACCAATCTCCTGGTTTACAGTCCCGGAGGGTATCGTTTCAGTGACTACCTCAAACTCGGTATGCCGCTCAATCTGATCGTCTTGGTCCTGGGAACGCTGTTTATTCCTATTCTCTGGCCGTTTTAAGCGCCACCTTATCTTTTCGTGAAACATAGGGCCCCAGTAAGAAATAATTCCACATCTTGCTTGTCTTTTGGATCGTCTACTGCGTTACATCCACCGACACGTATCTCGATATGCGCCGCTGTATGTGCCTTGTAGACGAA